>NZ_JBIVXM010000004.1:0-198875 GCF_044769205.1 Paenarthrobacter sp. NPDC090520 | reverse complement strand
GGCACACCACGACGGCGGTGCTCGGCTTTGGAGGGCACACCACGACGGCGGTGCTCGGCTTTGGAGGGCACACCACGACGGCGGTGCTCGGCTTTGGAGGGCACACCACGACGGCGGTGCTCGGCTTTGGGCGCGCGGCTGGGCTGGCGGGTGGTGGCGAGGGCTTAAATGGAATGGCCCCGGCTCGCTGCAACGTTACGAGTCATACGCTGCACCGAACCGGGACCACAATCTCCGTTCGCATCAGACCCACCGGAGGCATTTAGTGGATCCGTGAATAGCTTATGACAACTCTGTCACATATGCAACTCCGTGGGTCAAAGAAATTTCGATGGAAGTGCTGTCATTTACAACGGTCAACCGTGCCGTTAGCTCCAACTTTGATTCCGATGAACCCATGACACGCCGGCTGAGGAGTCTCCGGTCGGTGGTGACGCTGCAAAGTGGGTGATGGGGGGTACGGGGTTTTCCACATACGGCTTTCTGAGTGCAGCGTGCGGCCTTGGCAAAGTCACAGCATGGGCTGATGGATGTCACTCAATTTCTCCGCAACCGTCATGGGGCTGCGACCACCGCATCCCTCTATGCAGCTGGATTTACCCGCAGGCGATTGGCGAAAGCCGTCAAGGAGGGCGATATCAGCAGGCTCCATCGAGGTGTGTACATCGCGATGGACGCTGATCCGGACATCGTGGCGGCGTTCCGGGCCAATGGAAAACTGACATGCGTTTCCGCCGCCCGGTTCTATGGCCTGTGGACGCTCCACGATGGTCCGCTCCACGCTGGTGGGCAACTCCACCTGAGCTGCGGCACCGGGCTTGCCAGGCGACGGATTGTCCACCACGGCCAGCGCCTGCACCCGGACCATCCCTATCTACCCGTGGCAGGAGTCGCCGACGTCCTGCTGCATGCCATGAGGTGCCTCCCCGAGTTGGAAGCCCTGGTCATGGTGCAGAGTGCTGTCAGTCATGCCTTGCTGACCACCACATTCCTGGAAAGCAAGATGAACGGCAACCGGAACGGAGTAGCCAGGGCCATCCTGGGCCTCGTCCTGCCGAGGGCCGACTCGCTCTTGGAGGTACTCGCCCACACCCATTTCACGCGGGCCGGGTTGCAAGTCCGGATGCACGCGGATGCCCCAGGGGTCGGTGAAGTTGATTGCCTGATCGAGGAATGCCTGATCGTCGAACTCGACGGCGGGACTCACTTCGAGCCGAAACAGGTGAAGAAGGACCAATACCGGAACAATGCAGGACTCCTCGGCGGCCTCACGAGCCTGCACTACTACTATGCAGACGTCGTGTATCAGCCACAGAAGATGGTGGACGAAGTCCTGGCTGTGCTCCGGAACAGGGAGGCTGGGCGTTTCGGGCCGTTCCGATACCTGGCCAGCCAGCCGCCGTCGTAATTAATTCCAAGCGCTGTACCGCCACGACCGACTTTGAGGGCACCAGACGGCCGTGAGGGCCGTGAAACGGAGTGTCGCGTCGGTTTAGCGCTCAAAGTGGGTCGTGGCGGTACACGGGCCGGGCCGAAGGGGGGCGGGAGGAGTGTGGCATGGCGGGGCAGGGGCCGGATGGATGAGGCGAACAGGGCCGGGGGAGTGTGGCGGGGCCGTTCCGATACCTGGCCAGCCAGCCGCCGTCGTAATTAATTCCAAGCGCTGTACCGCCACGACCAACTATGAGGGCAAAAGGTAGCCGGGAGGCCCGTGCAACGGCGTGTTGCGTCGGCTTCCCGCTCAAAGTGGGTCGTGGCGGTACACGGGCCGGGCCGAAGGGGGGCGGGAGGAGTGGGTCGTGGCGGTACAGGGGCCGGGCGAAAAGGACGAGGGCCCCGGACCAGCTGCGCCGCACAACAAAAACAGCCCCCGGCAACCACAACGGGCTGCCCGGGGGCTGCGAACAAGAAAAACCTAGTCTTCGTCGTTGAATGCCCAATCGAACATGTCGAAGACGAACTCGGAGAACGTACCTTCCTCGCTCTTCCACTGGCCGCGGGCATTGTTGCGGCGGAAGACGATGGGGTCAGGGACGCCGAGGTCGGCGACGCGGAAGCCCCACGTGAACTGCTCGTCCTCGTCCTCGAGGAACATGAGGAAGCCTTCGTCATCGACTTCGAGTTCCTCGGGATCCCAGAAGTAGTGGTACGCCTCCATGAGGTCTTCGCAGCCGCCCAGGGCGAGGTAGAACTCGCGGAGAACCAGGGGGATGGTGAAGGAGTGCTCGGACAGTGCGTCATCGAGTTCGCCGGGCGTGAGGCCGTCTTCTTCCTGCCATTCATCCTCGAGATACTTTGGGACCAGCGCGCGGAACTTCTCGAGGAACATGTCAGTCATGCTCTAATCCTAGCTAATCGCGGACCCCGGAATTCGCCCCCGGGCCAACCCCTGCGCGGTGCCATCCGCGGACGGCCAGTGGCACGTACCACCCGCGTCGCCAGGCGGTGACGCGGAAGGCGAAAACGATGCCCGCGACAAGGCAGGCCCAGAGTCCGTTGAAGTCACCCAGATGCCACAGCAACGTGGTCAATCCGGCGCCGACGAAGGCCGGGAGGGCGTAGATGTCGCGGTTGTTGAAGAGGGTGGGAATCTCGTTGGCCGTGATGTCCCGCAAAAGCCCGCCGCCAACAGCCGTGGTGACGCCAAGCAGGATGCAGGTCACGGGATTCATCCCCGCCGTGAGGGCCTTCAGCGTACCGGTGATGCAGAACAGGGCCAGCCCGCCGGCGTCGAACAGGGTCAAGAGGGAAGTGAACCGCTGGACCGAGGAGAACAAGTAGTAAACCAGCAGCGCGGCCAGCAAGGGCGGGGCCAGATAGGCGGGGTTGGTGAAGGAAGCCGGGGGACCGGCGTCGATGATGATGTCCCGGATGACACCGCCGCCCAGGGAAACAATGGAGGCAAGCAGCACCGAGCCAACAAAGTCGAACTGCTTCCGCGCGGCCAACAGCGAGCCTGAAACGGCAAAGAAGAACACGCCGATGAGGTCGAGCCAAAGAAGAACAATGTCGATGGAAATCAAGTGGACGGTTCTTTCTGGAGCGCGCTTCACAACAGGTGCTGGCTCAACGTTACGCTAGCTCCCATGAACAGCCCCGTCTTGATCGCTTGTGCCCACGGAACCCGCAACGCCGAGGGCCAGGCAGCCATTCGCCAGGTCATGGCCGAAATCGAGGAACTGCGGCCGGGGCTTCAGGTCCTGGAGGCCTACGTGGACGTCCAGGAGCCCGAGCTGTCCGGGGTGGTGGAAGGGCTGCCCGAGGGGACCGAGGCCGTGGTGGTACCCCTTCTGCTCAGCACCGGGTTCCACATCAAGGTTGACGTGCCCAAAGCGATCAAGACCCGGCCCGAGGTAGTGGCCGCGAAGCCGATCGGGCCGGATCCGCGACTGGCGGAGCTGCTGGCCGCCCGCTTGCGCGCCTCCGGACTGCAGGAGAACGACGGCGTCCTGCTGGCTGCCGCGGGATCGTCCCTTCCGGACGGCTCGGTTGACTCGGAGGAGCAGGCGCGCCTGCTCGCGGAACTGCTGCCGAACAAAGTCCGGGTGGCTTACGGTGCCAGCGCCCAGCCCAACGTGCCCGACGGCGTTGCCTCCTTGCGTTCAGAGCTCACCGGAAGCGGGGGCCGGGTTTTCATTGCGTCCTACCTCCTGGCGACAGGCTATTTCCACGACCAGTTGTTCAAGGCAGGGGCGGATATTGTGACGGACCCGCTGCTGCCCTCACCGGTTCTGGCCGAGATCGCGCTGGAGCGGTATGACGCAATAAAGGACAGCCTTTCCTAAACCATTCGGCCGCGAAATGACGGGGCAAGGGACTGCATAAGAAGCTGGTGCGGACAAGGCCCCACGACTGTTCATGACGAAGTGTTTCCTTAGGTGACTCAACATTTCCGGACCTTTGCTGGCGAAATCTGGCCACACCTACCCTCGATATATGACAGAAACAGCTGTAGCCGGTGCGCCCGCGGACACCGAAGTCTCGAAGCGTCCCGCACGCACCCGCCCGGCCGCCAAGCCCCACGGTCAGTGGAAGGTTGACGGCACCACGCCCCTCAATGCCAACGAAACCTGGAAGCAGGAAGATAACGGGCTGAACGTCCGTGAGCGCATTGAGTCTGTCTATTCCAAGGAAGGCTTCGACTCGATCGACGGCACGGACCTGCACGGCCGGTTCCGTTGGTGGGGCCTCTACACCCAGCGCAAGCCCGGGATCGACGGCGGCAAGACGGCGACGCTTGAACCGCACGAGCTCGAAGACAAGTACTTCATGCTCCGCGTGCGCATCGACGGCGGTGCCCTCACCACCGAGCAGCTCCGCGTCATCGGCCAGATCTCCGTGGACTTTGCCCGCGGCTCGGCCGACCTGACGGACCGCCAGAACATCCAGCTCCACTGGATCCGCGTTGAAGATGTCCCGGAAATCTGGCGCCGCCTGGAAGCTGTGGATCTGTCCACCACCGAGGCTTGCGGCGACGTTCCCCGCGTCATCCTGGGCTCCCCGGTTGCGGGCATCGCCAAGGACGAGATCATCGATCCCACGCCCTTGATCCACGAACTGTCCGAGCGCTTCATCGGCGACCCGGAGCTGGCCAACCTGCCCCGCAAGTACAAGACCGCCATCACGGGCCACCCGTCCCAGGACGTGGTGCACGAGATCAACGACTTTGCCCTGGTAGGCGTCGTCCACCCCGAGCTCGGTGCCGGCTACGACCTCTGGGTTGGTGGTGGCCTCTCCACCAACCCGCGCCTGGCTGAGCGACTTGGCGCGTTCGTCTCTGCCGATGTTGCCGCCGAAGTATGGCTCGGCGTCACCAGCATCTTCCGCGACTACGGTTACCGCCGCATGCGCACCAAGGCCCGCCTGAAGTTCCTCATGAACGACTGGGGACCGGCCAAGTTCCGCCAGATCCTCGAGGACGAACACCTCGGCTTCAAGCTCCCGGACGGCCCGGCCGCTCCGAAGCCCACCTCGCCGGGCGACCACATTGGCGTCCACGAGCAGAAGGACGGCAAGTTCTTCATCGGCGTTACCCCCACTGTGGGCCGCACGTCCGGTGAGGCCTTGGTGAAGCTGGCCAACACCTTGGAGCAGCACGGCACCTACCGCCTGCGCACCACGCCGCACCAGAAGCTCGTCATCCTGGATGTTGAGAAGGACCAGGTGGAGCCGCTCATCGCCGAACTGGACACCCTGGGCCTCTCCGCCCGTCCGTCCGTGTTCCGTCGCGGCACCATCGCCTGCACCGGCATCGAGTTCTGCAAGCTGGCCATTGTTGAAACCAAGGTCACCGCTGCAACGGCCATCGCCGAACTGGAACGGCGCCTGGCCGACCTCGTGGAAACCAAGCAGCTGCCCCAGGCACTGTCCCTCCACATCAACGGCTGCCCCAACTCCTGCGCCCGCATCCAGACTGCTGACATCGGCCTCAAGGGCATGATGCTGCCGACGCCCGACGGCGACCCCACCCCGGGTTTCCAGGTCCACCTTGGTGGCGGGCTGGCAAACAACGAGCGCGAAGAAGCCGGTTTGGGGCGTACTGTCCGCGGCCTCAAGGTCACGGTCGAAAACCTGCCCGACTACGTCGAGCGTGTGGTCCGCAAGTTCGTCGAAGTTGGCGCCGAGGGCCAGACCTTCGCTGAGTGGGCACACTCCGCAGACGAAGGAGACCTCCAGTGACCACTGCCATCAAACGTTCGCAGGAAGAGCTCAAGGCACTGGCCGAAGCCGGCGCCGCCGAGCTCGACTGGAACGCGCCCGCCGCCGACGTGATCGCGTGGGTGGCACGGAACTTCGAACTGCCCGCCATCACGGTGGCCTGCTCCATGGCTGATGCGGTCCTGCCGGCCCTGGTGGCCGAGCAGATTCCCGGCGTCGACGTGCTGTTCCTGGAGACCGGCTACCACTTCAAGGAGACCTACCAGACCCGTGACGAGGTTGCGGCGAACCTGCGGGTCAACGTGGTGGACGTTCTCCCCGAACACACGGTCGAAGAGCAGGACAGCCTTTTGGGCAAGGACCTCTTTGCCCGCGATCCCGGCCAGTGCTGCGCGCTCCGCAAGGTGGCACCGCTCCGGCGTTCGCTTGGTGGCTACGAGGTGTGGTTCACCGGCGTACGCCGCGACGAAGGCCCCACCCGCACCAACACCCCCGTGGTCACGTGGGATGAAGGCTTTGGCCTGGTCAAGGTGAACCCCATGGTGGACTGGTCCTTCGATCAGTTGGTGGAGTACTCCGAGGACAACATCCTTCCCGTCAACCCCCTCCTGAGCCAGGGCTACCCGTCCATCGGATGCCAGCCCTGCACCCGCAAAGTGGCCCCGGGCGAAGACCCCCGAGCCGGCCGCTGGTCAGGTACCGACAAGACAGAATGCGGACTACACACATGAGCACTTCTACAACCAGCGAGGACCTCGAGTTGAACCAGTTGCAGAGCGAGACCGAGGAATCCGCCGCGGCGTGGCGGCCATCGCGAAGCGGGCACGGCGGATCCTCGGTCGAGCGACTCAGCTCACTGGACACCCTGGAGTCCGAGGCCATCCACATCATCCGCGAGGTTGTTGCCGAGTTCGAGAAGCCCGCGCTGCTGTTCTCCGGCGGCAAGGACTCCGTGGTGATGCTGCACCTGGCCACCAAGGCTTTCTGGCCGGGCAAGGTTCCCTTCCCGGTGCTCCACGTGGATACCGGCCACAACTTCCCGGAGGTCCTGGACTTCCGCGACCGCACGGTTGAGCGCCTGGGCTTGAAGCTCGTTGTGGGCTCGGTGCAGGAATTCATTGACCGCGGCGAACTGGCCGAGCGTGCCGATGGCACCCGCAACCCGCTTCAGACGGTTCCGCTGCTGGATGCGATCCAGAAGAACAAGTTCGACGCCGTTTTCGGCGGCGGCCGCCGCGACGAGGACAAGGCCCGTGCCAAGGAGCGCATCCTGAGCCTCCGCGACGAGTTCGGCCAGTGGGATCCGCGCAACCAGCGTCCCGAGCTGTGGAACCTGTACAACGGCCGCCACACGGTTGGCCAGCACGTTCGTGCGTTCCCCATCAGCAACTGGACCGAGCTGGACATCTGGCGTTACATCGAGCGCGAGAACATTGAGCTCCCCGGCCTGTACTACGCCCACGAGCGCGAGGTCTTCGCCCGCGACGGAATGTGGCGCGCGGTCGGCGAGGTTTCCCAGCCGCTCCCGCACGAGGACGTCATCACCAAGACGGTCCGGTACCGCACGGTGGGCGACATGTCCTGCACCGGTGCCGTCGAATCCGACGCATACACCGTGGCCGACGTCGTTGTTGAAGTCGCTGCCTCCACCCTGACCGAACGTGGCGCCACCCGTGCAGATGACCGCATCTCCGAGGCAGCCATGGAAGACCGCAAGAAGGACGGCTACTTCTAAATGAGCACCGAAACCACCTTCCTGGAAGCCGGACTCGAGTCCGCGCCGCTTCCGTCCACGCTGTTCCGTTTCGCTACCGCCGGCTCGGTCGACGACGGCAAGTCGACTCTTGTGGGCCGCCTCCTCCACGACTCGAAGGCGATCCTTGCCGACCAGCTCGACGCCGTTGCCCGCACCTCCGCGGATCGCGGCTTCGGCGGCGACAAGGGCGGCATCGACCTGGCGCTCCTGACCGACGGCCTGCGTGCCGAGCGCGAGCAGGGCATCACCATCGACGTCGCTTACCGCTACTTCGCCACGGACCGCCGCAGCTTCATCCTGGCGGACTGCCCGGGCCACGTTCAGTACACCAAGAACACGGTGACAGGCGCGTCCACTGCGGATGCCGTCGTCGTACTGATCGACGCCCGCAAGGGTGTCCTCGAGCAGACCCGCCGCCACTTGTCCGTGCTGCAGTTGCTGCGCGTGGCCCACGTGATCGTGGCTGTGAACAAGATCGACCTGGTGGACTTCAGCGAGCAGGTGTTCCGCGATATTGAAGCGGACGTGCAGAAGGTTGCCCGCGAGCTGGGCCTTGGCTCGGATGGCGTAGCCGACCTCCTGGTGGTTCCCGTGTCGGCGCTGGACGGCGACAACGTGGTGGACCGCTCGGAGCGCACCCCCTGGTACACCGGCCCCGCCCTGCTGGAGGTCCTCGAAACCCTTCCGGCCGCAGACGAACTCGAAGCCGAACTGGAAAGCTTCCGCTTCCCGGTCCAGCTGGTGATCCGCCCGCAAGGTGCGCTGGCTCCCGACGCTGTAGCCGGTGGACTGGACGTTGAGGCCTACCGCGATTACCGCGCCTACGCCGGCCAGATCACCGAAGGCTCGGTCAAGGTTGGCGACCAGGTCACGGTTCTGACTCCGGGACACGAACCGCGCAACACCACGGTGGTAGGCATCGACTTCGCCGGCCGCTCGCTTGAAGAAGCAGCTGCCCCGCAGTCCGTGGCGGTCCGTCTGGCCGATGAACTCGACATTGCCCGTGGGGACACGATCGCTGCAGCAGGCACCGTCCGCGAAGCTTCCGCAGACCTCTACGCCTCGCTGTGCTGGCTCTCGCCCAAGCCCCTGCGTGAAGGCCAGAAGGTCCTGGTGAAGCACGGCACCCGTACGGTCCAGGCACTGGTCCGCAGCGTTTCCGGCAAGCTTGACCTCGCCACCTTCAAGTCCGAGCCGGCGTCGAGCCTGGAGCTCAACGACATCGGAAACGCGCAGCTTCGCCTCGCCGCCGCGCTGCCCTTGGAGAACTACCTGCGCCACCGCCGCACGGGTGCGTTCCTGGTGATCGACCCGATCGATGGCAACACCCTTGCCGCCGGCCTGGTCAAGGACCACCCGGGCGACCACGAAGACGAACGTTACGTCATCTAAGGACACGCAAAGACACAGAACCGCGGCTTGTTCGCTGGTCCCGGCCATTAAAGGCGGGATATCCGAACAGGCCGCGGTTTCTTTTTTGGAAAGGCACCATGCCCCGGAACACCACCTTGAGCACTCTCCTTGACGCAGGCACTGACCTGGTCCTGGACGGCGCCCTGGCCACCGAACTCGAAGTCCACGGCTGCGATCTTGACGATCCGTTGTGGTCCGCCAAGGTCCTGCTGGAACAGCCGCACCTGATCAAGCAGGTTCACCGGGACTATTTCGACGCCGGTGCCTCCGTGGCGATCACGGCCAGCTACCAGGCCACGCCGGCAGGCTTCGCGCGGCGGGGCCTTTCCGTGGAGGAATCGTTGGAGCTTGTGTCCCGGAGTGTCAGGCTGGCCGACGAAGCCCGGCAGGAGTACTACGCTGCGCACCCCGGTGCCCGCTCCCTCCTGGTGGCAGGGTCGGTGGGACCCTACGGAGCCTACCTCGCCGACGGCTCCGAGTACCGCGGCGATTACACGCTTTCTTCCGCGGAATTCCGGGATTTCCACCGCCCACGCATCGCCGCGCTCGTGGACGCCGGGGTGGACTTCCTTGCCTGCGAAACGTTGCCATCCTTTGCCGAGGCGGAGGCGCTGCTGGCGCTCGTGACGGAGTTCGACGTCGAAAGCTGGTTCACGTTTACGCTGCGGGACAGTGCCCGCATCAGTGACGGAACGCCCCTGACGGACGTGGCGGCGCTGCTCCGCACGGAACCGCGCGTTGCCGCCGTCGGGCTTAATTGCGTGCCGCTGGAACTTGTGACCCCGGCGTTGGGCACCCTCCGGAACCTCACCGACGCGCCGCTGGTGGCGTACCCGAATTCGGGTGAAACCTACGACGCCGTGACAAAGACCTGGGGAGCTTCCGAGGGTGCCGGTCACGTCGGCACCCTGGCTGGGAACGCTGCTGACTGGCGGACGCTGGGTGCCCGTTTGGTGGGAGGTTGCTGCCGCACGAATCCGCGGGATATTGAAGCCTTGGCGACGAATATGACGCCACATGAACCTTCATGAACCCCGATTTCTCCGGGATTGAAGCGAAATATGACAGTCCCTACTGTGAATTCATGACCTCCCTGGAACGGTCCTTCCTTGCCTTCGATGGGCGATGTTAGGGGCCCGATCTTCGCCCCGCTTCACATCCCCAAAGATTCCTAAGGACCTCCCCATGGCAAACACCCCCGAGTCGCAGAAGCCTGATCCAGGCACCATCCGCATTGTTGCGGGCGAGTCCACCAAGCCCAAACGCCGCCGTGCCTTGGAGGTCGGTCTGGCTGTCGGCCTCGTCCTGCTGATCGGTGCGGGCGCGGCCGTGGCCTCGGTTGTGTCGAACAACAACCAGGCAGCCCCGGCTGTGACCACTTCGCCGGCGGCTGAGCTGAAACTTGGTTACTTTAGTAACGTCACCCACGGCCCTGCGTTGGTGGGTACCAGCAAGGGCTTCATCGCCAAGGAGCTCGGCAGCACCAAGCTCAGCACCCAGGTATTCAACGCCGGCCCGGCCGCGATTGAGGCCCTGAACGCCGGCGCGATCGACGCCACGTACATTGGCCCGAACCCGGCCATCAACTCCTTCGTTAAGAGCAACGGCGAGTCCATCAGCATCATCGCCGGCGCGGCAGCCGGTGGTGCCCAGTTGGTGGTCAAGCCCGAGATCAACTCTGCAGCGGATCTGAAAGGCAAGGTCGTGGCGTCCCCGCAGCTTGGCGGCACCCAGGACGTGGCGCTGCGGGCCTGGTTGGGGGACCAGGGGTACAAGACCAGCCCTGATGGCAGTGGTGATGTGACCATCAACCCGACTGAGAACGCGCAGACGTTGAAGTTGTTCCAGGACGGAAAGCTCGACGGCGCGTGGTTGCCTGAGCCGTGGGCCTCCCGTCTGGTGCTCGAGGCCGGGGCGAAGGTCCTGGTGGATGAGAAGGACTTGTGGGAGAAGGGTGATTTCACCACCACCATCCTGATCGTGAACAAGAAGTTCGCCGCCGAACACCCGGAGACTGTCAAGGCGTTGTTGAAGGGCCACGTTGAATCGGTGAACTGGTTGAACTCCGCCTCGGCCGAGGAGAAGGCCACCACCATCAACGCCGTGTTGAAGGACACCGCGGGCAAGCCGCTCCCGGCCAATGTGATCGACCGGGCGTTGCAGAACATCAAGTTCACCACCGACCCGCTGGCCGGGACCTACAAGAAGCTCCTCCAGGACGGCGTGGACGCAGGTACCACCAAGACCGCCGACATCAACGGCATCTTCGACCTCCGCGCCCTGAACGAGGTGGAGGGCAAGAAGACCTCCGCCGCCGGACTCGGCCAGGACTAAGCACTACACAGGCCGGTCCGCTTCCACCCCGGACGCGGACCGGCCTTGGCCGCAACCGGACCACTCCGGTCGCGGCGCACGCAGTACCAGCTTCACGAACAACAAACGAAGGACGGGACCATGCCAGTCGTACTGGAGAACTTGGGCAAACGCTTCGGTGACGGCGCCCCCGTCCTGGACGACGTCAACGCCACCATCGGGCAGGGCGAATTCGTTGCCCTCCTCGGTGCGTCCGGCTGCGGCAAGTCCACCCTGCTGAACATCATCGCGGGACTGGAGCACCCGACGTCGGGCGCCCTTGAGGTGCCCAGCGACGGTGCGGCCTTCATGTTCCAGGACTCGGCACTGTTCCCGTGGCTGACGGCGCGCGGCAACATTGAACTCGCCCTGCAGCTCGCCGACAAGTCCAGCAGCAAGGCGAGCCGTCATGCCCGGGCAACAGAGCTGCTGGAGCTCGTCCACCTCGGCGGTGCCGGTGACAAGCGTCCGCACGAACTGTCCGGCGGCATGCGCCAGCGCGTGGCCCTGGCCCGTTCGCTTGCCCAGGACCGGCAGGTGCTGCTCATGGACGAGCCGTTCGCTGCCCTGGATGCCATCACGCGCGACCTCCTCCACGACGAACTTGAGCGGATCTGGAAGGAAACGGGCCGCACCATCATCTTCGTGACCCACAACGTCCGCGAGGCCGTGCGCCTGGGTCAGCGCGTGCTGCTGCTGTCCTCGCGTCCCGGCCGGGTGGTGGCTGAGTGGGATGTCACCGAAGAACACCGCACTGACGCCGGCCGGGCAGGGGAGCTCACCGGCGTCATTACCCGACGACTTCGCGAGGAGATCCGCCGCCATGCCAAGTAACCAGACCACCGAAGAGCGGACCCTCCCCGTGAGCGACCAGAACCACATCACCTCGCCGTCCATCAAGGGCAACCCTTCCGAGCTGCGGGACCTTGAGGCGGGCCTGGACAACCTCCAGTCGGACACACGGCGCAAGGCCGGCATTGACTGGAAGCGCATCCTGTTGCCAGTGGCGGCCTTGGTGGTCCTCGTGCTCGTTTGGCAGTTTTACGTTTCCCTGGGTTTGAAGCGCCGCGACCAGGTTCCCGGCCCGATTGATGTTCTCACCCAGCTGGGCGTCCTGTGGGGCGAAGGCAAGGTCCAGGAATCCGTGTGGACTTCACTGCAGCGTGGCTTGGTGGGCTTCCTGATTTCCGTGGTGGTGGCAACTCCTGTGGGCTTGTTGCTGGCGCAGGTTGCTCCGCTCCGGCGCGCTTTCGGTCCGTTGATCTCCGGCCTGCAAGTCCTGCCTTCCGTGGCTTGGGTCCCCGCCGCCATCATCTGGTTCGGGCTCACGGACGCCACCGTTTACTTCGTGGTGCTCATGGGTGCCATCCCTTCGATCATCAACGGCCTGATTTCCGGCGTCGACCAGATCCCGCCGCAGTACCGCAGCGTTGGCACTGTCCTTGGCGCCAACCGCGTGCAGATGGCGTTGCAGATCGTCCTTCCGGCGGCCCTCCCCGGGTACATCGGCGGCTTGAAGCAGGGCTGGGCGTTCTCATGGCGCTCCCTCATGGCCGCGGAAATCATTGCCGTGGGCGGCACCATCGGTTTCGGCTTGGGCTCCTTGCTTGACCAAGGCCGTGCGTTGTCCGATATGGCGATCGTGATGTCCGCGATCCTGCTCATCCTGTTTGTGGGCATCCTGATCGAGCTGCTCGTGTTCGGCCCGATCGAGAAGCGCCTCCTGCAGCGCCGCGGCCTGCTCGCGGGCAGCTCCCGCTAACCCTTTCGAAAAGCGACGAGCCCTTTCGAAAGGCGACGAGCCCTTTCGAAAGGCGACATAAAGCCCGACGGTGACTCCCGCCGTCGGGCTTTACCTTCGGACGCTCTCTCACCGAACACCCCTTTCTTGCGGACGCTCTCTCATCGAACACCCCTTTGTTGCGGACGCTCTCTCATCGAACACCCCTTTCCCAGCGATCCTCTCCCACGTATCGTCCGTTTTCCGCGGTTGCTCTCTCCCTTCTTCGTCTGCCCCGCAACCTTTCGCGCCCTGTGCTGCCGTTCCCGCCCGCTCCCCTTCTTCGTCTGCCCCGCACCCCTTCGCGCCCAGTGCTCCCGTTCTAACGGGTGCGGATGGCGCGAACTGGTGCGGTCGGCGGCAACGTGGCGGGTTCAGTCGCGGGGTGCGGGGTGCGAGTGGCGGGAACGGGTGCCGCAGCGGGAGGCACCCGCTGACGCGCCCGCATCCGAGGGCTAGGATCGCCAGATGGGACTCCTTACTTTCAGTATCAACGTCACGTTGGATGGCTGCGTCGACCACCGGGAGGGCATCGCCGACGACGAGACGCATGCGCACTTCACCCGCCTTTTGGACCAAGGCGGGGCCATGCTTTGGGGCCGCACCACCTACGAAATGATGGAAGCCTACTGGCCGCTGGTCGCCCGCGGCGAGGTCGATGCGCCGCCGGCCCTGAAGGAGTGGGCGGACAAATTGGAGACGAAGCCGAAGTACGTTGTTTCCGGAACGCGAAGCGAGTTCCCGTGGACCAACAGCCACCACTTGACCGGCGAGCTGCGGACAGCCGTCCAGGAACTCAAGGACAACACTCCCGACGGGGTGCTGGTGGGCAGCGGCAAGCTGGCCACGGAGCTGGACAGGCTGGACCTGATCGACGAGTACAAGTTCCTGGTCCACCCCATGATCACCGGCCACGGCCCCACCCTCTATCAGGGCGGGCTTTCCGGCACCCGACGCCTCGAGCTGGTCGAGGCAGAGCCGCTCAGCAACGGAGCGGTGGCCCTGCACTACCGCCGGGCTCCTTAGGGTTTTACGCACGACGGCGGTGGCAGCCTGGGGGGGCACGGGAGGCACTTTGTACTCCGGGCACCGAGTGGTTCGCAGCACAAACCTGACCTTCGCGGAATGAGCGGGCACGGCACGGCGTTGTCCCGGACATGCACAAGAAACGGATCGGCTTTCTTTCCTTCGGCCATTGGGCCCGCGTCCCCGGTTCACTGGTTCCCACTGCAGGCGAAGCCCTCAAGCAGGGGATCGAGCTCGCTGTTGAGGCCGAGAAACTGGGCATTGATGGCGCGTTCTTCCGCGTGCACCACTTCGCCCGGCAGCAGGCTTCGCCCTTCCCGCTCCTGAGCGCCATCGCCGCACGTACCAGTCGCATCGAAATGGGCACGGGCGTGATCGACATGCGCTATGAAAACCCGTTGTACATGGCGGAGGAAGCAGCGGCCACAGACCTGATCAGCGACGGCAGGCTGCAACTCGGCGTGAGCCGTGGTTCACCCGAGCCGGCGCTGAACGGCGCTTCCCATTTCGGTTACGTTCCTGAGGAGGGCGAGGACGGCGGCGACATGGCACGACGCCATACTGCCTTGTTCCGCAAGGCCATTGCAGGACACGGCGTAGCCCAGGCAGACCCGCATTACGCAGGAGGCGCTACCGGGCTGCTTCCCATCCAGCCACAGTCACCCGGCCTTCCACAACGGATTTGGTGGGGTGCCGGCACCAGGAAGACCGCAGTCTGGGCGGCCGAGCAAGGCATGAACCTGATGAGCTCAACACTCCTTACCGAGGACACCGGCGTGCCCTTCGACCAACTGCAGGCCGAACAGATCCAGATGTTCAGGGATGCCTGGGCAGCTGCGGGTCACGACTTCGAGCCAAGGGTTTCCGTAAGCCGCAGCGTCATTCCGATCGTGGACGCGGAAGACAACCACTACTTTGGTCTGCGCGCGCAGGCTGATCGCGAGGACCAAGTGGGAATACTCGACGGCGCCCTGTCCCGTTTCGGCAAGAGCTACATCGGCTCCCCGGAGCAACTGGCCGAGGAACTCGCGCAGGACGCGGCGGTGCAGGCAGCGGACACCGTGCTGCTCACGGTTCCGAACCAGTTGGGCGTGGAGTACAACGCAAAGCTCCTGGGGAATGTGGCCAAACACGTCGCCCCTGCGTTCGGCTGGAAGCCAAATTGGGAAGACCTGGTGCAAGGAGACGCGATCCAGCGTTAGGGTAACGGCAGACGGCTGCTATGGGTGGTTTTCTCATGACGGTCGACCGGCAACGGACGACCTCCAGCATCGGGTCATACGAGAGATCGGGTCATTGGAGGGCGAGGACAGACACGATAGAACAGGGTTGCGCTGTTCAGTCCTGTTCGCCAGGTGAGAGAACCTCAATGCTGCGCTCGTTGCCGCCATGTATTGTCACGACGATGCCACGTGACCAGTTGGCCATTCCAGCCTCGACTTCGGTTTTCAGCGCGCTGAGGCGCTTATCGTCGGCCGCATATTCATCGGTGGTTGTGAAATCGATCCGGCACCATGGCGTCATCCCTCCGTCGCCCCGCGCGCTGTTTAGGGATGGCGCGGACCCGATGGACTTTTCGATGACGTGGGAGATCTCATTCGCCAGATCGTTGCAGTCGCCGAATGCGGAGTAGTCGCCCAGACAGCCAGCCAGGAGTGGGGCCACCATCAGAAGGAGCGCACCTGACGCGACCTCGCGATTCATGCTCCGACCATAACAGTCAAGGTCCCTGGCGAAAAAAGATCCAGGCCGCGCCGGCGCAACCACCACTGTGCCCAACAGTCGGGCGTGGACTACGACCCCAATCACCCGTGCGCTTCCATTGAACAAGCCCTGCGACGCCCCGAACGGTACTGTTATTGGCTGTGCGTCGCTGCGTGAACACCTTCGGCGCATGTGTACGCCCCTTCAACGAGGAGGGGGTTGACGAAGCCAGCAAAGGTAAAGATGGACATCCAAAACCTTCTCGAAGACATTGCAGGAGCGGTTCAACCGCATGTCGGCCAAGGACAAGTGGCCGGTTACATTCCACAGCTCGGCGCGGTGGATCCCCATCAATTCGGCATTTCCCTGGTGACGCGTGAAGGCGAGGTCTACTCTGCAGGCGACGCGCACGTGGAGTTTTCCATCCAAAGTATTTCCAAGGTCTTTGCCCTGGCGCTGGTGCTCTCCAGAGACGGCGATGGAATCTGGAAGCGTGTCTTCCGGGAGCCGTCGGGCAACCCCTTCAACTCGCTGGTCCAGTTGGAAAGCGAGGAAGGCATACCCCGCAACCCGTTCATCAACGCGGGCGCAATCGTGGTGACGGACAGACTGCTGAGCCTGACCGGAGACGCGGCAGGAGCCGTACGGGAGCTAATGCGGCGCGAATCCGGGAACGGGCTGGTTGAAACCGACCAACGCGTGGCTGCGTCCGAACTGGAAAGCGGTCACCGGAACGCCTCGCTGGCCCACTTTCTGGCCAGCTGCGGCAACCTCGAGAATCCTGTGGACGAGGTCCTGGAGTCCTACGCCCAGCAGTGCGCCCTGGCCATGACCTGCGAGGACTTGGCTCTTGCTTCCCGGTTCCTGGCCTCCAACGGCCTCGGAGCTGACGGGTCTCTGGTGTTGTCGCCGGCCCAAACGAAGAGGATCAACGCCGTCATGCTCACGTGCGGAACCTACGACGCAGCGGGCGAATTTGCGTACCGAGTAGGGCTGCCGGGCAAGAGCGGAGTGGGAGGCGGAATAGTCGCGGTGGTTCCCAACAAGTGCGCCATCAGCGTCTGGAGCCCAGGCCTGGGGCGTTCGGGAAACTCGGTGGCCGGTGTGGCAGCACTGGACGAATTCACAACCCGCACGGGCTGGTCCGTCTTCTGAGCACCTGCGGCATCCTTGGGTTGCGTCATTTGTGACGCTGCATTACCCAGCGTTACCGGGTGTGTCCGGGCCTTTGAAGCATGTTACGCGCCAGCCCTACAGTTTTTTCATGGCAATACAGGACATTTACCCCACAGCACTGCGCCTCCTTGGCCGCCCGGTGCTGGTGGTGGGCGGCGGACCAGTCGCGGCGCGCCGCGCCAAGGGACTGCTCGACGCCGGAGCGAAAGTTACGGTCGTCGCTCCCATTGCCTCCGAAAAACTCCGCGGCCTGGTGGATTCCGGCCTGCTGGCCTGGGAGCAGCGCGAGTACCGCACGGAAGACCTCGACGGCGTCTGGTTCGTCCAGACTGCCACCGGCACTCCCGCCGTGGACACCCAGGTAGCGAACGACGCCGAAGCGCAGCGCATCTGGTGCGTCAACGCCTCCGACCATGAATCCTCGGCCGCATGGACCCCCGCCGTGGCCGTGGTGGACGACGTCAAGATCGCCATTAACGCCGGGGGAGACCCGCGCCGTGCGATGGCCCTGCGTGATGCCGTTGCGACAGCCTTGGAGACCGGCGATCTCCCGCTGCGTCGGCACCGCAAGCCGGGAGCGAACGGTTCGGTAGCCCTCATTGGCGGTGGCCCGGGCGACTCGGGACTCATCACCGTCCGCGGTCGCCGCCTGCTGGGCCAGGCCGACGTCGTGGTTGCTGACCGTCTTGGCCCGCGCGGGCTGCTGGCAGAACTGGCGCCGGACGTCCGCGTGATCGAGGTGGGCAAGGCCCCAGGCCACCACCCGGTCCCGCAGCTTGAGATCAACCGCATCCTCGTGGAGGAAGCCCTCAAGGGCAACCGCGTGGTCCGCCTCAAGGGCGGCGACCCCTACGTCCTGGGCCGCGGTGGCGAGGAAGCAGAATTCTGCCGGCAGAACGGCGTCGAGGTTGAAGTGGTGTCCGGCGTGACATCCGCAATCTCGGTTCCGGCCGCGGCCGGCATCCCCGTGACCCACCGTGGACTGGCCAAGGGCTTCAGCGTGGTGACCGGCCATGAAGAGTTGTCCGAAGTCCCCGCACGCCCCGACCACACTGTGGTGTTGCTCATGGGAGTGGCCCAATTGCGTGAGTCTGCGGCCGCCCTGGCAGGCTCGGGTCTGCCTTTGGAGACTCCAGTAGGTATCGTAGAAAACGGGTATTTGCCGGAACAGCGCGTCACGATCGGCACGTTGGAGACTATCGCGGACCAGGCGGAAGCCGTCGGCGTGGCCAATCCAGCGGTGATTGTCATTGGCGATGTTGTCCGTGTCAGCCCGTTTGCGCCCCAGCACTTCAAGACCGCTGACTACAGCACCATTACCCCCAACCGTCCCCGCGTCCGCACCAACTAAGCCCCGCCCAACCCAACTAAGTCGCAATAGTGCGCGTTATGAGCCCTCAAAACGCGCACAACTGCGACTCAGTTGGGAGGACTGAGAAGAAGAAGGAACACAGCCGTGTCAACTAGCACCCCCGTAGGTTCTGCGGACCGTCCGCTTCGCGTCGCCGTCATCGGCTCCGGCCCTGCCGGCGTGTACGCAGCTGACATCCTGACCAAGAGCGAAGCCGTCAAGAGCGGCGAACTCACCGTCAGCATCGACCTCTTTGACCGCTACCCGGCACCGTACGGCCTGATCCGCTACGGCGTGGCTCCGGACCACCCCCGCATCAAGGGCATCGTCAACGCCCTTCACAAGGTGCTGGACCGCGGCGACATCCGTTTCTTCGGCAACGTGGACTACGGCACGGACCTCTCCATCGAGGACCTCCGCAAGCACTACGACGCCATCATCTTCGCAACAGGCGCCATCAAGGACGCGGACCTGAACATCCCGGGCATTGAGCTTGAGGGTTCCTTCGGAGGCGCCGACTTCGTCTCCTGGTTCGACGGACACCCGGACGTTTCCCGCGAATGGCCGCTGGAAGCCACCGAAATCGCTGTCCTCGGCAACGGCAACGTGGCCCTGGACGTGGCCCGCGTCCTTTCCAAGCACGCCGATGACCTGCTGGTCACCGAAATCCCGGACAACGTCTACGCCGGGCTGAAGGCTTCGCCGGTCACCGACGTGCACGTCTTCGGCCGCCGCGGCCCGGCCCAGGTGAAGTTCACTCCGCTGGAACTCCGCGAACTCTCGCACTCCAAGGACGTCGACATCATCCTCTACGCCGAGGACTTCGAGTTCGACGAAGCCTCGGACGAGGCCATCCAGAGCAACAACCAGGTTAAGACCATGGTTGGCACGCTCACCAACTGGATCGCCGAGCAGCCCGAGGACCTCTCCGAGCTCAAGGCTTCCCGCCGCCTGCACCTGCACTTCCTGCACAGCCCGGTGGAGATCGTCGACTCCCCGGAGACCCCGGGCAAGGTTGCCGGCATCAAGTTCGAGCGCACCGAGCTGGACGGCACGGGCAACGCCCGCGGCACCGGCGAATTCATCGACTACCCGGTCCAGGCCGTGTACCGCGCCATCGGCTACTTCGGTTCGGCCCTGCCGGACGTTGAGTTCGACCACAAGAAGGGCGTCGTAACGAACGACGGCGGCCGCGTCCTGGATGCCGACGGCCAGCACGTTCCGGGCCTCTACGCAACGGGCTGGATCAAGCGTGGTCCGGTTGGCCTCATCGGCCACACCAAGGGCGACGCGCTTGAGACCGTCACCTACCTGCTCGAGGACCGCGAAAACCTGCCGTTCGCCGAGGTTCCCTCCGCCGACGCCGTGGTGGAACTCCTGGATTCCCGCGGCGTGCAGTTCACCAGCTGGGAAGGCTGGCTCGCCCTCGACGCCCACGAACTCGCCCTCGGCGCAGCGGCTACCGAGGCCGGCACGTCGCACGGTGTTGAGGTCAAGCGTGAGCGCATCAAGGTTGTTCCGCGCGAGGAAATGGTCAGCATCTCCCGCGACGGCGTAGCCGCGCAGGTCTAGTTTTCTTATCCGGCAAGCGGGGTCACTCATTTCGAGTGGCCCCGCTGCTGCTTTAACGGGGTTAACCCTCAGCGGTACCCTGAAGCATGGACGTCGTGGTCATCGAAACGCCCCAGCTGGGGGACCGGAGTTACCTCGTGCACGACGGCTCGGTTGCACTGGTGATCGACCCCCAGCGGGACATCGACCGCATCGAAGCAGCCGCCCTTTAAGCGGGCGTGCGGATCACCCATGTCGCTGAGACGCACCTGCACAACGACTACGTCACCGGTGGGCTGGTCCTCGCCCAGCAGCACGGCGCTGAGTATCTGGTCAACGTCGCGGACCGTGTCTCGTTTGAGCGAACACCGGTCAAGGACGGCGATGTCTTTTCCGTAGGACGCCTGTCCGTGCGGGTGGTCGCCACCCCAGGCCACACGCACGCCCACCTTGCGTACGTGGTGCGGGATGAAACGCACGACGGCGGTGCGGAGGCCGTGTTTTCCGGCGGCAGCTTGCTGTACGGCTCGGTTGGACGGACGGACCTCGTGACCCCGAATGACACGGCCGCGTTGGCGCACGCCCAGTACGATTCGGTGCGCCGGCTCGTTTCCTCGGCATCTCCCGACGCGGCGCTCTACCCAACTCACGGCTTTGGATCCTTCTGTTCCATCGGTCCGGCGAGCCACCAGAATGCTTCCACCCTGGGGGAGCAGGCAACGTCCAACCATGCCCTGACCGACCCCAGCGAGGACCACTTCGTGGCAGAACTCCTGGCGAACATCACCGCCTACCCTGCCTACTACGCGCACATGAGCCCCCTCAACGCTGAGGGCCCTGCCGCCGCGGCCCTGGATGTTCCGGAATCCGTTGAACCTTCAGAGTTGGCCCGCCGCCTGCACAACGGCGAGTGGGTGGTGGACCTCCGGCACCGGGTGGCTTTCGCGGAGGACCATCTGGAAGGCAGCGTGGCTTTCGAGTACGGCAACGGTTCAAACTTCACCAGCTACCTGGGCTGGGTGATCCCCTGGGAACAGTCGCTAACCCTTCTGGGGTCCCACGAAGAAGTGCACAAGGCGATCCGGGACCTGGCGAGGATCGGCATCGAAAGTCCGGATGCCGCCGTCGGGCCTGCCACCGATGGGCGCTCTACGGGTAGCCAAGGGTCCCGCGGGGAAGAACCCGGCAGGCCGGGTGGCGATCGCTCCGAGGGCCCGGGGACAAGCTGGGTGGGCGCCTTGGCGCCGGGTGTGCGGCGAAGGAGCTACCCGCACGGCGACTGGAGGCTACTGCTGCGGGAGAGGGTGTCCCAGGATGTTGTCCTGGATGTGCGGAGGCCCGAGGAATTCAAGGTTTCCCATGTGCAGGATGCCGTGAACATCCCCGTTTATGAGCTCCTCACGAGGATCGCTGAGTTGCCCGAAACCAGGATCTGGGTGCACTGCGCCACCGGGTACCGGGCCAGTGTTGCCGCGAGCCTGCTGGACCGGGCGGGCCGGGACGTGGTGCTGATCGACGCCCGGTTCCGGGACGCTGCCGGAGCGGGGATCGAGTTGGCTCGCTAGGACGTCGAAAGCCCGCGATTCCGTTGCCGGGCTGCAAGGGAATCGCGGGCTCACACCCTAAAAGTTCAGGACTGAACCGGGCTCTTGTCCGCGCAAAAGTCGAGGTTCCGGTACACGCTGGAGACGGCCGCCTCGGGATCGTGGGCTTCGAGGGCATCCACGAGTTCGTCGTGGCCTTCGCGCGGGATGCCGTTGAAGCCGTCCTTTCGCTGCTGCCGGAGCAAGTCATTGTGGAAGACGCCGCCGAAGGACACATACAGCTGGTGGAGCAGGGGGTTGCCGGACGCCTGGGCAACGCGCTCGTGGAATTCCCAATCGGCACCGGCCCACGTGGGGTAGTCCTCGGCGAGCCAAGCATCGTGGCGGAGCGCGAGCAGGCGGCGCATTTCGGCGATATCCTCGGCCGTGGCGTGCTTGACGGCAAGGCGGGCCGCCTGGGTGTCCAGCCCCAGCCGAACCTCCACGATGTGTTCCTGCGTGTGTTCCTGGTACATGCGCTGGGCAGCGCCGGAGATCTCGCTGTTGGCCCGCACATAGGTGCCGTCCCCGCGGCGCACTTCCAGCATGCCGGAGTGCGCCAGGGCCTTGATGGCTTCACGCAAGGTGCCCCGCGAAACGCCCAAGGTGGCCATGAGCTCAGGCTCCGCCGGGATGCGTTCCTGCAACGGCCATTCACCGGACTTGATCATGTCCCGCAGCTTGGCGGTGATCTCCTCGGCCAGGACCGGGCGATGCGAAGGGGTAAGGGTCATGCCGTCCTCGGTTGGGTCTTGGATGCTGTGCGCTTGCTGGTGAGCAGGTGGCAGGTGACCATGAGCGCCACGGCCACGATGGACAGCAGGCTCAGCGGCAACACCCAGCCACCGGTGGCGCTGTGGAGCAGCCCCATGCCGAAGGGGCCGATTGCCGCAATCAAGTATCCCAGTGATTGGGCGATGGTGGAGAGCGCAGTGGTCTCGGCGGTGGAGCCGCCGCTGCGGCTGATGATCACCAGGACCAGCGGGAAGATGCCCAGCCCGAAGCCGAACAGGACGGCCGGGATGACGGCGAGCGACGTGGGCAACCACAGCATGGTGCCGATGGCTACCAGGGTGGAGCTGCTGGCCAGGTACAAAGCAGGGCGCAGCATGCCGGGCCGGGAACCGAACGCCAGCAGGACCATGCCGGCAGCAACGGAGACCAGCTGCATCACGCCGAACTGCAGTCCACTCTCGGAGGCACTCAGGCCCTGTGACGTGAGGATGTAGGCGAACCAGCTCATCACGGCGTAGGCAAGGAAGGCCTGGAACGTAAAGATCGCGGTGATGAGGATGCCCAACCGGGTGCGCAGCAGCGGCCACATGGACACCCGTGGACGTTCGGTCTTGGCGGCATTGCGGTGGCTGTGCAGGACCACGGGCAGGAAGCCGAGAAGTGCGGCCACACCCAGCAGTCCCCAGGCTGCCAAGCCCATGGACGGCGAACCAAGCTGCTGCGCCAGCGGAACGCTCACGGCGGCGGCGAAGGTGGCGCCGCCGGACATGGTGAACGTATAGAGGCCGGTCATCATGGAGGTGCGCTCGGAATAGTGCTCACGGATCAGCGAGGGCATGGCCACGTTGCAGACAGCCAGCCCGGACATCGCCAGCACCGTGCCGCCCAGAAGTGCGCCAGTGGCCGGAACCCCTCGCACCAGCAGGCCTGCCGCCAAGAGCGCCAAAGCGATGAAGATGGCTTTCTCTACGCCTACCCGGCGGGTCAGCCATGAGGTCCCCAGCCCGGCCACGGCGAAGCACAGCAGCGGGATGGAGGGCAGGATCGAGGCCACCAAAGCGCCATAGCCCAGGAACTGCTGCAGTTCGTGGAAAAGGGCGGCGGCGCTGGTGATGCCGGCACGAAGGTTGAGGCCGATGAGCACCACGGCAATAATGCCGACGACGGCGACGACGCGCGGCTTGGGCGCGCGGGCACTGGCTACCGAAGCAGCAGCAGTGCCGGCGGGAGAGATCGTAGGGATGTTTCCTGTCGTCGTAGTGAGTGAAGTCGTCGCCATATTTAAAGGTTAGACGTTTGACGTCTAATGTCCAGACTTCTGTGGCGAATCTCTCCAGCGTGAAACGCAGGGGGCGGTGCGGCACCCAACGGGAGTGCCGCCGTCGTACGTTCTACCGGGGGTTCCGCGACCCCAGGCGCTGGACCGCCAAGGCCAGCCACAACTGCACCCGGTCCTGGGTCTGGGAGGGGTCGTAGCCGGTGAGTTCGGTGATCTGGGCCAGCCGGTAGCGGACCGTGTTCCGGTGCAGTGTCAGCGCCTCGGCCACGGCTGCAACGGAACCGTTGTGGTTCAGGTAGCTTTCGAGCGTGGCCACGAGTTCGGCACCATGGGCGGCATCGAACTTGCGCAGGGGAGTGAGGGACTCGCTCGCCATGTCCGCCAGCGGGACGTCTTCGCTCGCCAACAGCAACGACGTCAAACTGAGCCGCTCCGGCTCGTTGACCGGCAGGCCGTGCGCCACGGCGTCGCGCGCCTCGAAGTAGCTCCATCGCAGGCCGTTCGGCTTGGTGTAGGCGCCGCCGATGCCGATCACGGCGTGGATTCCTGCCTCCTGCAGGTGGTCGCTGAGGCTCTTTGCCAGCGCGGTGGCCGAACTGCCGTCGTCCGCCACCACTGCGACCAGGTCCTTCCCGACGACGGCGCTCACGCCGCCTTCCAGCGCCTGCGGCAGCGAGATGCTGACCAGTTGCTTGTGGTGGGCCGTGGATTCGGCAACCAGCACGACGTTTTTCCGGGTGCTGTTGATGCCCACGCCAGCCAAACGACGGGCGGCCTCAATGGTTTCCAGGGTCCCGTGGATGACGTCGTCCAGCACCTGTCCGGCCATGGCGCGCTGGGCCTGACGCTGCTTGACCATGTTGTTGAGTTCAACGCTGATGAGGTTTTGGGCATAGCTGACAATGCCGGAGTCGATGAAGGGCTGGCGCAACCACAGCGTGCAGGCGTCGCGGCGGCCCGTGGGAATCGGATAGGAGGCCCAGCCCTCCGCGGTGGGAGCCGGCTTCCCGGGCACGCTGTTGTACAACTGGGCGCTGAACTGGGTGAGCACAAGGTCCGTGCGCAGCATGCTGCCGAGTTGCTTCAGTAGTTCTGCGAGTCCGCCGCCGGTGAGGAGGGCGCGGGCCAGAATTTGGTGGCCGGCCAGGAGCCGTTCCAGATTGGAATAGTGGTCCGCGGAATGCGATTCCGCCACGAGCTTGCCGATGGCGATGAACGGAATGGCGTACGGCACCTCAACCAGGGGCAGTCCCCAACGGTTGGCCTCGGCGATGAGGGGTTCCGGAACTGCCTCGTGGGTGAGTCCGATGCCAAATCCGATGCCCACGGCACCCGCACGCTGGACCTGCCGGACAAAGCGTCGTTGGTCCGCGGCACTCTTGAGGCGCAGGCCGGTGGTGAGGACCAATTCGCCGCCGCTGAGGAAGCGTTGCGGATCCTCGAGTTCGGTCACTGCCACCCAGCTGATGTCCTGGTTCCACGTGGTCTCCGCAGCGCCCGTTTTCCGGAGTTTCAGGGAGGGGACAGCAAGGAGGGAAGCGAGGGACATGGCCATGGATACAAGGGTAACCCGGCACTGGGCAAGCGCACTAAGAGCCGGGTCAGGGAGTGTGCAGCTGACTATTCCGTGGGGCACCTCACTGGCATAGGCTCTGATCAGCTAACCAGCCCATGCCAACACACCGAAAGAGGGTTGCACACCGTGGTTCAAACCTTGCAGAACTTCATCAACGGCGAATTCGTCACGCCGTCAGGTACGGGTCTCCTGGATGTCGTGAATCCCACGAATGGGGAGGTCGTCGCCAAGTCGCCCATTTCGGTGCAGGCAGATGTTGACGCTGCCATGGCCGCCGCCAGTGAGGCTTTCAAGACCTGGAAGCATGTCACGCCTGGCCAGCGCCAGCTCATGCTCCTCAAGCTCGCCGATGCCGTGGAGGCCAACAGCGACGAACTGGTGGAGGCACAGCACCGCAACACGGGGCAGGTCCGTTCCCTCATCGCCTCCGAGGAAATTGCCGCCGGCGCTGACCAGCTCCGCTTCTTCGCCGGTGCCGCACGCCTGCTGGAAGGCAAGTCTGCCGGTGAGTACTTCGAGGGCCACACGTCCTATGTGCGCCGCGAACCGATCGGCGTCGTGGCCCAGGTTGCGCCGTGGAACTACCCGTTCCTCATGGCCATCTGGAAGATCGGCCCCGCCCTGGCCGCGGGCAACACCGTCGTCCTGAAGCCCTCGGACACCACCCCGGAATCCACCTTGGTCCTGGCACGCCTGGCCGGCGGGATCTTCCCGGCCGGCGTCCTCAACGTTGTCCTGGGTACCGGCGAAACCGGCTCGCTGATGGTGGAGCACAAGGTCCCCGGCCTGGTGTCCATCACGGGTTCGGTCCGTGCAGGCATCGCGGTTGCCAGTGGTGCAGCCAAGGGCCTCAAGCGCGCACACCTGGAACTCGGCGGCAAGGCTCCCGCGATCGTCTTCAAGGACGCGGACATCAAGAAGAGCGCTGCGGCCATCGCCGAGTTCGCGTTCTTCAATGCAGGCCAGGACTGCACAGCGATCACCCGCGTGCTCATCGAGGATTCTGTCCACGATGATGTGGTGGCGGCGATGGTGGAGCACACCAAGACCCTGCAGACCGGCTCGCAGAACGACGAAGACAACTACTTCGGCCCGCTCAACAACGTGAACCACTTCAACGCCGTGACCTCCGTGGTGGAGAACCTGCCGGAGAACTGCAAGATCGTTACCGGTGGCCACCGTGCGGGCGAGAAGGGCTTCTTCTTCGAGCCCACCATCATCACCGGTGCCAAGCAGAGCGACGACATCGTGCAGAAGGAAACCTTCGGGCCGGTCATCACGGTCCAGAAGTTCACTACCGAAGCCGAAGCGCTCGAGCTGGCCAACGACGTCGAATACGCCCTGGCTTCCAGCGTCTGGACCACGGACCACGGCACAGCCATGCGCATGAGCCGCGACCTCGACTTCGGAGCTGTCTGGATCAACACCCACATCCTCCTCACG
This sequence comes from Paenarthrobacter sp. NPDC090520, assembly GCF_044769205.1. Lineage (NCBI taxonomy): Bacteria > Bacillati > Actinomycetota > Actinomycetes > Micrococcales > Micrococcaceae > Paenarthrobacter > Paenarthrobacter sp. NPDC090520. The sequence continues at coordinate 172,492 of NZ_JBIVXM010000004.1, read as the reverse complement.
GCCGAGATGCCCCACGGCGGCTTCAAGCAGTCCGGCTACGGCAAGGACCTTTCCATGTACGGCGTCGAGGACTACACGCGCATCAAGCACGTGATGAGTGCGCTGGACGCATAACCCCGTCTCATAGTCCCCTCCGGCTCACCACTTCGCTTCGCACTGGCCCGGACCCCGGCCGGTGCGGCCCCCATCAGTAAAGAAGGAAACTCCATGACCACCACCGCGAACGAACTCTCGTACCGCATCGAGCAGAAGCGCAACATCAACGGCGCCTTCCCCGGCCCCAAGTCGCAGGCACTGGCTGAGCGCCGCTCCGCCGTCGTTGCTGCCGGCGTCGCTTCCGGCGTCCCGGTTTACGTTGAAGACGCCGACGGCGGCATCATCCGCGACGTCGACGGCAACTCCTTCATCGACCTCGGCTCCGGCATTGCCGTGACCAGCGTCGGTGCCTCCGATCCCGCCGTCGTCGCCGCCGTCCAGGAAGCTGCCGCGCACTTCACGCACACCTGCTTCATGGTGACCCCCTACGAGGGCTACGTCGCCGTTGCCGAGCAGCTGAACCGCCTCACCCCGGGCGACCACGCCAAGCGCACCGTGCTCTTCAACTCCGGCGCCGAAGCCGTGGAGAACGCCGTCAAGGTTGCCCGCCTGGCCACCGGCCGCGACGCCGTGGTTGCTTTCGACCACGCCTACCACGGCCGCACCAACCTGACCATGGCACTGACCGCCAAGGCCATGCCGTACAAGACCAACTTCGGCCCGTTCGCGCCCGAGGTCTACCGCATGCCCATGAGCTACCCGTTCCGTGAAGAGAACCCGGAAATCACCGGCGCCGAGGCTGCCAAGCGTGCCATCACCATGATCGAGAAGCAGATCGGTGGCGACCAGGTTGCCGCGATCATCATCGAACCCATCCAGGGTGAAGGTGGCTTCATTGTTCCGGCCGAAGGCTTCCTCCCGGCGCTGTCCGCCTGGGCCAAGGAAAAGGGCATCGTCTTCATTGCTGACGAGGTCCAGTCCGGCTTCTGCCGCACGGGCGAATGGTTCGCCGTTGACCACGAGGGCGTTGTCCCGGACATCATCACCATGGCCAAGGGCATCGCCGGCGGCCTCCCGCTGTCCGCGATCACCGGCCGCGCCGACCTCCTCGACGCTGTCCACCCGGGCGGCCTCGGTGGTACCTATGGTGGCAACCCGGTTGCCTGTGCGGCAGCACTCGCCGCGATTGACACCATGGAACAGCACGACCTCAACGGCCGCGCACGCCACATCGAGGAACTCGCCCTGGGCAAGCTCCGCGAACTGGCTGCCGAAGTTTCCGTAGTTGGCGATGTCCGTGGACGTGGCGCGATGCTCGCGATCGAACTCGTGCAGGCCGGTTCCAAGGAACCGAACGCCGAGCTCACCAAGGCTGTTGCCGCCGCTTGCCTCCAGGAAGGCGTCGTCATCCTGACCTGTGGCACGTATGGCAACGTGATCCGCCTGCTCCCGCCGCTGGTCATCAGCGACGAACTGCTGCTGGACGGCCTTGACGTCCTGGCGAAGGCCATCAAGGCGCACGCGTAAGGACTTACTGCGAGAGGCGGGCCGGGGATTCCCCGGCCCGCCTCTTTTGCGTTGGAAGTTACCGCTGATTTCGCGGGAAACCGTCGATTTCGCACGGAACCTTCCGGCGGTTTCGCAGGTTTCCGGGCGGGTTCGACGGCGGTGCTCGCCGGGCAGGTTCGACGGCGGAGCTCGCCTAGGCGCCCAGCGTCAGGTTCTTCTGGTGGCCATGACCGTCGAGCTGGACCTCGATGGTGTTGCTGCCCACCAGGGTGACGCCCTCATCGGCATTAAGCAGGGTGTTCCACGTGCCGGGAAGAGTGATCCGGACGCTGGCCTGCGTCCGGGACGGATCGGCAATCGAGACGGTGAGCTTGCCGCCTGTTTGATGTGTGGCGAGCGTACATGGACCGGATGCCGCATGACCGGCCGCATCAACTGCCGCAAAGAAATTGGCCAACACCAGGCCTTCCTTGCCTACCTGGATCATCTGGGCCTCCGCCGAGTTGGCCAGCACCTTCACGTCCGGGTTTGCCGACTGGGAAAACGTGGCGTCATGAGTCGCGGCAGGCAGCATCATGTACGCGTAGCCGGACCCCACGGGATCCTTGCCGTGCCGGTGCGTCAGCGTCACGTAATCCCGCGTGACGTTGTCCTTGCTGCCGCCCGTATCTGCTCCGGAGTTGACGTCATACCAACTGCCCGTACGGCGGACCACAGCCACTTCGGGACTGCCCGTGACTCCGGGTGCGTCAAGGAAGACATAACCACCGTGACCCTCAAGGTGGAGCGAGCGCTTCAGGACCACGGCCGCATCCCCGGGTGCCATGGCGCGGTTCCGGGAGTCGGTCCGCAAGGCCGGCACCTTGCCCTGGGCATAGGAGCGGTTTTCGATGGTGGTCTGCACCGAAGCCCCACCTGTGCCGGTGATGGCCGAACCCAGGCACACCACGGCGTCGTCGAGGAAGAACCACGACTTCCGGCCGGAGAGGGTTTTGTTGTGATTGAGGTGGTCCATGCCGATGACACCCCAGCGGCCGTCGATTGTGAGCCCACCCGCGAAGGCCTGGTACGCGCGGGGAATGCCCGTTCCTGCTCCGCCGGCACCGCTGGCACGTACCTGATCGTTGACCGTGGTGCCGGGCAGTCCATAGGGGTCCACGGTGGGCCAGAAATCGGCACTGAACTGGGCCGGGTCCTGCCTCGTGTAGACGAACGTCATGCCATCACCCTGGTACCAGCCCAGGTTGTTCTCGCTGTTGCCCCATTCATACCGGCCAATGCGCTTGGAGGAAAGGTTGACGGTGCAACCCCACGCTGGGCGATGGTGGACCAGCCTGTCTTGGTCCGCGAACATGCGGCTATAGACCGGAGCCGGGGCCGCCGTCACGGAGGCATCGGACAACACCGACAGGGCCAGCAAGGACTTCGCCAGGCTTTGCGTTGGGTGGCCTACCAACTTCTGGTCCGCGCACCGTTCCAACCACCCCTTCGCCAGTGCCAGGAAGCGCGAACGGTAGGGCTCTTCGCAGCCCGGGGCCAGCAAGAGGACAGCGGAGATCAAGCCAAAGCCGCTCACGTAGTCCGGCTCGCGCTGGCGGGAAACGGCACGCCCGCGCACAGTGTCCATGATCCGGCCGTCCCACACGAACGGAGCATACGTGGCTTCAATGGCGTCCAGGAGAACTGATTGCTTGGGGTCGTTGATGGCCCAAGTGCTCCCACCCAGCATCGCGATGATTTCGGCAATGCCGGCCAAGGCCACCACTCCATAGGTCCCCGCGTAGGGCAGGTAACTGTGCTGCACGAACGACCCGTCCGTGTAGAAACCGTCGCCGCTGGTCACGTAGGTGAACACGCTGTTGGTTCCTCCGCGCACGGTGTCGCTCAAGGCGTCCCTGCCCAAGGCGATCTCATCCGTGTTGTTGTCCAGGATGCCCCGCATGCTGCACGCCAAGGACTTGTCCACGCGGTTGGCTCCGGTCTCCGCCAAGGATGTAGCACGCCCGCGCCAATTCGGGTTCGGCGCGAACCAACGGACTGCGGCGAGCAGGGAAGTCCTGAGGGACTCAGGGATCTCCGCATACAGCAGGGTCAGGATGTCCACCGACTTCCGCGGAACCCCGATCTCCCAGAACCACCAGTTTCCGGCGGCTCGGATGCCGGGGTTGTAGGCGGTGTCGTTGAGCAGCTTGAGCCCGGCGACGATGTCCGCCGCGAGCTCCGCGTTGCCCGCGTAGGGGTTACCCGGCACGGCGTACCCCAGGGCCATGTCGTAGAGCCTGTTGAAGTGCAGCCCCAGGTTCCCCGTTGCCGTGGCGGATTGTCCGATTCCGGTCAACGGGATGTCGTTCCAGAGTGAGGTCCGGACCGGGGCTTTATCCAAGGAAGTCCACCAGTTTCCGGCAGTTTGCCCCATTCCCTCCAGCTGGGTGGCGAGTTCGGGAACACCTTCTGCGCTCCGTGCGCCGGTGAGGACCAGCTTGCGGCGGTCGATGAGTTCCTTGAGCCCTGCCGGTGCTGCCAGGGCGGGGCCGGCCTGGGCCACCATGGCTCCGGCGAGGGCAGCTGCGCCTGCAACGTGGAAAAGGGTCCTGCGGCTCATGTGGTGTCCTGTTGAGTTCAAAACTGCTCCGTTTCGAGAGGATGGCCGCAACTGACTGGCAGTAGTGGTTGTTCCCAGCACTGAGAACAACCACTAGTGCCAGTTACATGGGTGCGGCGGAAATTTTCAGCAACCCTACGATCAGGCGAGGCCCACCTCAACAGAAGTGAACAGAAGTGCTCAGGATCTGCTGGGTGGTGACACCGAATCGCGGATCACGATGTGCGTTCCGACGGTGAGGGTGTTGTCTGCGGTGGCACCGGCGTCGTGGGGAGTGGCTGCCAGTGCCAGCCGGACGGCTTCGCGCCCGAGTTCTTCCAGGGGGACCCGCACCGTGGTGAGGCGTGGCCGGAGTTCACTGGCCACCGGAACGTCGTCGTAGCCCACCACGGAAATGTCCTGGGGTACCCGGAGGCCCCGCTCTTCCAAGGCTTCCAGGATTCCGGCGGCAACAAGGTCGTTGGCGCCGAACACGGCCGTGAAGTGGAGGTCCTGGTCCAGCAGTTCCCTCATCCGGCTGTAGCCGAAGCCCCGGCCAAAGGCGCCCTCGTGTACCAGATCAGGATCCCGCTCGATGCCCCGGGCATCCAAGGCGCGGTAGAAACCTGCCAGCCGTGAGGCCGTGGTGGAGAAATCGCGGGGGCCGCCTACGTACAGGATCCTGCGGTGCCCCTGCGAGATGAGGTAGTCGGTAATAGCGAAGGCGCCTCCTTCGTTGTCATAGGTGACCATCTTGGTGGGGACACCAGGGCCCAGGGAAGGGCGGCCGCACAACACCAACGAGGAACCGGCGGCTGCCAGTGCCCGCGCGCGGTCGGCCATCTGCTTGCGGTACCGGGGATCGTCCGAGGCTCCACCCACCACGATCACGGCATCCGTCCGCTGCTCGCGCATGAGGTCCACCAGGGCAAGTTCGCGTTCCTTGTCCCCATGGGTTGCCGTGATCAGGCATAGCCGGCCTTCAGCGCTCGCCTGCCGTTCAACACCGCGGGCGATGTAGGCAAAGAAGGGGTCCGCAACATCATTGATGATGATGCCCACCGTGCGCGTGGTGGCTCCTGCGAGGGCCCTTGCGTGGGCATTGGCCACGTAGCCCAGTTCTGTCACGGAACGGAAGATGCGCTCACGGGTGGCCTTGGCCACGGGATAGTTGCCGCTGAGGGCCCGTGACACGGTGGCCACTGACACCCCGGCGGCCTGCGCGACGTCGGCAATGGTTGCGCCGGTGCCGCTGCGTCCGGGGAGCTGGTCTGTGGGGGAACTCTTTTCAGTCACTAGGCGATTCTCGCAAGATCCGCGGCCAATACCGGATAAGCCAGGGGTAAGCCCTCGCTCAACCTGCGAACTTCGGTCACCGCATGGCTGCCCAGGCGGTGCACCTCATTCCCCAAGGCGCCTGCGATATGGGGTGTGATGACCACGTTGGGCAGCCCATGGAGCGGAGAGCCCGACGGGAGGGGCTCGGGATCTGTGACGTCGAGGTAGGCATCCAGCCGGCCGGATACCAACTCTTCGGTCAAGGCGGCGGAGTCGATCAAGGCTCCCCGGGCCGTGTTGACCACCAGGGTCCCGTCCTTCATGAGTTCCAGTTGTCGCCGGCCGATCAGGCCACGCGTCTCGGCGATGTCCGGGGCGTGGACACTGACCACATCCGACAGTGAACAGAGTTGGTCCAGCCCCACAGACTCCACTCCCAGGCGGGAAGCCTCGACGGCGTCCAGGTAGGGATCGTAGACCAGGACCCTTGCGTCGAGGTTCTTGAGCAGGCCGATCACCAACCTGCCCACGCGGGAGGCTCCGATGAGCCCGATGGTGACGCCGTTGGTTCCGATGGACGGGAATCCCAAGGTGCTTCGTGAGGCGCCTGTGGTGCGGAGTTGCTCGCTGAAACGCCGGGCACGCTTCAAGCCCATGACGATCGCAGCAAACGTGAACTCCGCGACCGGGACGGCATTGGCTGAGGCCGACGACGACACGTCGATGCCGCGTTGGTACACCTCGGGTGTCAGGAAGGTCTTGACCGTTCCGGCGGCGTGGACAATGCAGCGAAGGCGGGGGAGTTGGTCCAGCACGCGGCCGTCGATGACGGGCGCACCCCAGCCGGTGATCAGGAGCTCCGTATCTGCGAGCTCCCCCAGGGCGCCAGGTGCCGAGAAGTCGCTGACAGGCTGGTCCCTGACAAGCCTCACGATGCCGCGCAACCTGGCTTGGTCCTCCGTGCTGAACAAGGTGGGCAGGACGTTGCGGCCCATCACAAAGGCGGCCTTGATGGTGCCGGCCTGCTGGAGCTTGGTGGTCACGTGGATCCCATCGCATCTCGTAGAAAGTTATAGAAAGCGTTTGCTATTTGATCGCCACAGTAGGTGCGTGATCTGCCGCCTGTCAATCGCTCTACATGCCGTAAAGTGCGGCTTTGGGCATGTTATTGACATCACATAAGTTCTCTGGATAGTTTGTCACGCATAGTAAGCGCTTACTATTCCAACGCGGGGCGCCAGAGTACCCCAGCCACTCCACACCGCCCCGCACGCCAAGGGGCGCAGACAGAGGACAAGCATGAGCACCAACAGCCAGACACTGCCGCCCCAGGCGAGGTCCGACGTCGGCGGGCAGGCCCCGGTGGCGGAAGGCCGCCGTCGTTCACGGCCTCCGGGCGCAACGCTGCCCGGGCACCGCAAGCAAAGCCTCCTGGCCAGGATCCGGCGCGACAAGGTGATGTTGCTGCTGATCGCCCCGGGGTTCCTTTACTTCGTGGTGTTCCACTACATCCCGCTGGCCGGCAACATCATCGCGTTCCTGGACTACAAGCCCTACCTCGGCTTCATGGACAGCGTGTGGGTTGGCCTGGAAAACTTCGCGGCGATGTTCCAGGACGGCGCCTTCTGGGAAGCCCTCCGCAACACGCTGGTAATCACGGGACTCCAGTTGGCGCTGTTCTTCCCGGTGCCCATTTGCCTGGCGCTGCTCTTGAACAGCATCGTCTCGGACAGGATCCGGAAGTTCGTCCAAAGCGTGGTCTACCTGCCGCACTTCATCGGCTGGGTGATCATCGTTGCGGTGTTCTCCGAAGTCCTGGGTGCCACGGGCGCCGTTCCGCACCTGCTGGACAACCTCGGGCTGCCGCGCTTCGACGCGATGACCACTCCCGAATTCTTCCCCTTCCTGGTGACCATCCAGTCCATCTGGAAGGACGCTGGCTGGGGAACCATCATCTTCCTGGCGGCGCTCATGAACGTGGACCAGGAACTGTATGAAGCGGCCGCCGTGGATGGCGCGAGCGCGCGTCACCGCTTGTGGCACATCACGCTCCCCGGAATCATGCCGGTGATCATCCTGCTGCTCATCCTCAACCTCGGCAGCATCCTCTCGGTGGGCTTCGAACAGATCGTGCTGCAGCGGGACAACGTGGGCCCGGGCGCCGGTGAAGTGCTGGACACCTATGTCTACTTCCACGGCATCCAGGACGGACAGTGGGGCCCGGCCGCGGCGGTGGGACTCGTGAAGGGCGTTGTTGGTCTGGTCCTGGTCCTTGGCGCCAACAAGCTCGCGCATTTCTTTGGACAGGAAGGTGTCTATTCCAATGGCAAGTCAAAGTAGCACCCTGGTGGCCCGTCCGGGGCGCGCCGGCGCCAAGGCCAGGGTAAACCGCCGCAGCCAGCGGCCGGCCTGGATGGAGAAGCCCAACACTGCTGTCCAGTTGTCCAAGGCCATCGCCCTGGTGGCCATTTGCTTCCTGGCCCTCTATCCGCTGCTCGCCGTGCTGGCCACGAGCCTGTCCAGCCAGTCGGAGATCGCCGCCAACAACGGACTGGTGCTCTTCCCGAACGAGCCCACGTTCGCCGCGTACCAAACCATCTTTGCCGGGGGCGTGGTCACGGACGCCTTGGTCCGTTCGCTCCTGATCACGACCGTTGGAACGGCCCTTTCCCTGCTGGTCACTGTTGCCATGGCGTACGGCCTGACCCGTCGGGACCTCGTAGGCGGGCGCTTCTTCCTCATGACGGCACTGTTCACCATGCTCTTCAGCCCCGGCATCATTCCCAGCTTCCTCATGGTCAAGGAACTCGGCTTGCTGGACAGCTACGCCGCACTGGTCCTCCCCACGCTGATGAGCGCGTTCAACCTGGTGGTGGTCCGCTCCTTCTTCATGAACCTCCCGCAGGAACTCTTCGAGGCCGCAAGGATCGACGGTGCCGGGGACTTCCGCATCCTGGTCCAGATGGTGCTGCCCCTCTCCCGGGGTGTGCTGGCCGTCGTCGGGCTTTTCTACGCGGTGGGGTACTGGAATGCCTTCTTCAACGCGATGCTCTACCTCAACGACGACAAATGGCCGCTGTCCATGATCCTTCGCCAGTACGTCCTCCTCGGCCAGCCCATGGGGGACTCGGCAGTCGCCGAAGTGGCGGTGCCGTCCCAAGCGATCCAGATGGCCGTCGTCGTGATTTCCCTGGTCCCGATCGTGATCGTTTTCCCGTTCCTCCAGCGCTACTTCACCAAGGGCGTCCTCACCGGCGCCATCAAAGGCTAATCAACCATTCCACTTGAAAGGGAAGCCCCATGAACGCAGTACCCTCTGCCGGCCCCAGCCGCCGGAACTTCCTCTCGGTCGCAGGCATCGGCGCCTTGGCCCTGTTCGGCGGCGGCGCCCTGGCCGGTTGCGGCCAGCGAACCACCGGCGTGGCCTCCAACGCGAGCGAAGCCCTGCTGCCCACCACCGTTCCGCTGAAGGCGTCCATGGCAGACATTCCAGGCACTGCCGAGGGCGTTCCGGCCGCGTTCTACAAGTACCCCGCCCCTTTCCGGAGCGTCGCGAAGGCGCCCTTGAACGGCGGCAGGATCACGGCGATCACCAACCTCTTCGGCACGGCCCCGAATGGCCGTGCCGACAACCCGGCATGGCAGGCGATCGAAAAGCGACTGGGTGGGCAAGTGGACATCACGTCCGTGTCCTCGGACGATTACGCCACCAAGTTCAACACCATCATTGCCGGCGGCGAACTGCCGGACCTCATGCTCAACGACGGTGCCGCCGTGCCGAACATCGTGGAGTTTCTCCAAGCGAAATGCGCTGATCTCACTCCGTTGCTGGGCGGGGACAAAGTCAAGGACTACCCCAACCTGGCTGCCATCCCGGAGGTCTTCTGGAAGCAGACCGTCCAGGCCGGAAAACTGTACTCCTTGCCCATCCCGCGGAACCTCACGGGCGGCTCGGGCTTCGTCAACCAGACTCTCCTGGAAGCCGTGGGCCTGAAGTCCACCGAGGACATCAAGGACAAGGACGATTTCTACCGTGTGGCCAAGGAACTGACCAACCCTGCCAAGAACCAGTGGGCCCTGGGCAGCACCAAGTTCGGGCTGACGATGCTCCACCACATGTTCCGCACCCCGAACGTCTGGAAGAACGACGGCGGCAAACTCACCAGGGCGTTCGAAACGGACGAATACTTTGCCGCGATCGAATTCGCCGCCAAGCTCTACAAGGACGGCCTGTATGTCCCGGGTTCCGAGGGCTGGACCAAGTCGCAAATGGTGAACTCCTTCATCTCAGGCAAGGTAGCCATGATCTATGACGGCTTGCCCGCGTACATCGGTCCCACGGGCTACGGGCGCAGTGTTCCGGCAGCGAACAAGGCCAACAAGGCGGTCCCGTTCATTCCGGTGGGCCACGACGGCGGCAAGGCCCAGACGTGGCTGGACAACATCACTTTCGCCACCGTGATGCTCAAGAAGGCCGATGAGGCCAAGCTCAAGGAAGTCCTGGCCGTGGCCAACTTCCTGGCCGCACCGTTTGGCAGTGAAGAGTACCTGCTGCTCAACTACGGTGCAGAGGGCGTGGACTACACGCTGGATGCCAACGGCAACCCCGTGGTCACCGACCGCGCGCTCCTGGACAACGCCGTGCCGTGGAAGTACCTCGCAGCTCCCCAGCAGGTGGTCTACGATCCCAGCAACAAGGACATTGTGGACGTCATGCACAACGCCTATTCCAAGCTCATTCCCCTGGGCGTGGAAGATCCGTGCGGCACGTTGTTCAGCCCCACGAATGCGAGCAAGGGGGCCAAGCTCGGCCAGCCAGTCTCCGATGCTGCCACGGCGGTCATTGCGGCCCGTGGTTCCATGGACGCACTCAAGACTGCGGTGGCGGACTGGAAGAAGAACGGCGGAGACACCATCCGCGGCGAATACGAATCGGCCCTGGCCAAGTAGCGCTCCGGCCGCAAACAGACTCATCAGCGTGCGTCAGCCCTCCCGCACCAGACCCAAGGACCCAGCACCGTGAAACAGCCCTTCCCCACCAACCTGCCCTGGCTGCCCAAACCACAGACCGCACCCTCCCCGTTCACGGGCTGGACGCGGGCACAGTGGGAGGCCACAGCCGACCACTGGCTGGAGCACATCCGGAACTATTCCAGCCCGCTCAAGGCCAGTCCAAGGCTTCCCGGGCACGTGACCCGCGACGGCGAGCGCCGCGAGGGCATGGAAACCATTGGCCGGAGCCTGTTGCTGGCGGCTCCGCGCATCGCCGGAGCCCGCGGCCAGGACCGTTTGGCTTTGGCGGAGTGGTACCGCGGGGCGTTGCTGGCCGGTACCGATCCAGTGGGCCCGGAACGGTGGCCGTTGGGTGTGACCTGCAAGTCGCCGTTGCTGGGGGTGACCAATTCGATCGTCGAGGCAGCCAACATTGCCTTCTCGCTGTTCATTGCCCGTGAGTGGTTGTGGGATCCGTTCACGGAGTCGGAGAAGAAGCAGGTGGCCGGCTGGTTGCGGCACCACGCCCGCTTGGAGGTGTGGGGCAACAACTGGCAGCTGTTCCCTGCGATGGCCGAGGGGTTCCTTCGCTCGGTGGGCGAGGATGTCTCCGGCTGCACGGGCGGGCGCAACGTTGCCCGGGTGGAATCCTGGTACCTGGGCGATGGGTGGTACACAGATGGTCCGGAACACGCCATCGACTACTACAACGCGTGGGCCATCCATCCCTATCTCTGGGCCTGGTACAAGATGACAGGGCGGGAGGAAACCCCCGACGGGCAGCGGCATCTGGAGCGCTTGCGTGAGTTTGTGTCGACGCAGAGCCTGATGTTTGCCACGGACGGGGCGGTGCTCCATGTGGGGCGTTCCCTGGCATACCGGACAGCCGTCCTGGCGGCGTTATGGTGCGCTGAAATGTCCGGAGTGAATCCGTTGTCCTCCGCGGCCACGCGAAGGTTGGCGTCAGGGGTCTTGGCGAACTTCACTGCCCACGGAGTGGGTGTCGACGAACCCCTGAGCCTGGGGTGGTACGGCCCGCATGAAGGATCGTGCCAGGCCTACAGCGGTTTTGGCTCGCCCTACTTGGCCGGCATTGGTTTCCTGGGGCTGGCCCTCCCACCGGAACACCCGGTGTGGCAGGACGTGGAGGAGCCGCAGCCCAGCGATGGTCCGCCCATCGTTCGCCCGCTGCCGGACCTGGGGTGGACGTTGAGTACCCACGGAGGCCTGTCCCGCCTGACCAACCATGGCAGCGACCATTGCGGCCTGCCAGTTGGCGGTGGCACGGATCCGGACGATCCGCACTATGCCAAGTTCTCCTATTCCACCCACACCGCGCCGGGAACGGGACAGGCGTGGATGGACAACATTGACGGCCACCTCGCGTTGCTGGGATCCGACGGCGTGGCGAGCCGGCGTTGTGCGCTCCGAGGCAGCCGCACGGACGGCGTGGTCAGCGGCTCGGTCCATGTTCCCCAGTTGTACGGCAAGGCGCTCGCGGGTACTGCCGTCACCACGGTGTCCGTGACCAGGGGGATCCACGAAGTGCGCTGCCATCTGGTGCGCGGTCCGGTGGATTACCGGGTCCGTGAGGGTGGCCACGCGGTTGCCGGAAACCAGCCTGTGTCCGCGGGGACGTCAGGTGCCACAGCATGGGTGAACAACGGGGACGTTTTCGCAGCCGTCACGGGGATGCATGGTTGGGAGGACGCTGGAACCACCGGATACACGGGGTCCAACGCCATGGGTGAACACTCGGCGGTGCCGCATCTCTCTGCCCGGAGGACCACGGAGCAAACAGTGCACGTCGCTTTGCACACACTCACCCGGGACCCTGCCCCGGCACCCGAATCGCTGGAGGCGATGGCCGCCGTCGTGGTTTCCGGTACGGAAGTCACGGTGAGGTGGGCGGACGGCAGTACCCAATCCGTTGACCTGGCGTCGTTCGTGCCGTGGGACGGGCAGGTGGGGAAGTGATCGAGCTCAAGTACGGTGCTTCACGCGAGAATCCCCGCGAGGATGACGCCATGCGGCGCTTCCGCGGACACCGCGTGGGCCAATTCATCCACTGGGGTCTCTACGCCTTGCCAGCGGGCCGGTGGGAGGGCAAGGACGTGGAGTTCGCGGCCGAGTTCCTCCCGCGGATCGCCGGCATTCCGCAGGCGCGGTGGGAGGCGCTGGCCAACGACTTCACGCTGGCGGACTTCGACGCCGGCGCGTGGGCAGACACAGCGGTGGCCCTCGGAGCCAAGTACATGACCATCACCACCAAACACCACGACGGTTTCTGCCTCTGGCCGAGTGCCTACACGGACTTCCACATGGGCAACACTCCGTCCGGCCGTGATGTCCTGGCCGAACTCATCGAGGCCTACACGGCCCGTGGGATCGATGTCTGCTTCTACTATTCCGTGCTCGATTGGCACCACCCGGACTGGCGCTTCACGTTGGAGAACGACGGCGACCACGCGGCTTTCGCGCGCTACCTCGACTTCGCGATGAACCAGTTGGAAGAACTGGCGGACAGGTATCCGGACGTGAAGGGGTTCTGGTTCGACGGGACCTGGGACGAATCGGTGAAAGCCAACGGCTGGTGGACGTGGGAAGTGGAGCAAATGCTCAAGGAACGCATCCCCGGCGTGGTGGTCAACAGCCGCTTACGGGCCGACGATTTCGGTGCGCGGCACATGGATTCCAACGGCCGGCTCATGGGCGACTACGAGAGCGGATACGAACGCAGGCTGCCCGAACCGTGGAACACCGGCGTTGCCAAGCGCGATTGGGAAGCGTGCATGACCATTCCGCAAGCGTCGTGGGGTTACCACCAAGGCGAATGGGCGCAGTCCACGCTCAAGCACCCCCTGGACATTGTGGACATGATCGCCCACTGCACTTCCCTGGGCGGGAACCTGCTCTTGAATTTCGGGCCCCGTGGCGACGGTTCCATGGCTCCCGCCGAGGTGGAGATCGCACGCGGGGTGGGTGGATGGCTCGCGGTGAACGGTGAGGCGGTGTACGGCTGCGGCTTTGCTGACGGTTGGGAATACCCCGGTTGGGGGTACTTCACCGAGGACCAGTCCACGGGCAGGGTGTTTGCGATCGTCACGCGTGTGCCGGCCTCAGGGCGGATCCGGATCCAGCTCCCGGGTGGATTGGCCCTCGTGGGCCTCCGCTTGCTGGGCTCTGGAGCCCATTCGTTCAAGCCGTTGGCGGATTCCTTGGTGGAGGTGGACGTTTCCGGGATGCGGGGTGTGCCCGTGTTGGGCCTGGAAACCGCCGAGCGCGCGGGGGAGGGCTTAAGGGAGCCAAACCCGGACGTGCTCACGTAAGGGCCCGTACTGTTCCCACGAATCCGGCGAACTCCCGGGAAGCCTGCGCTTTCGCCGGGAAACTTCCAGCGAACCTGCAGGGTTCCCACGAACGCGGCGAAACCCGGCGCAACCCGGCGCAGCGTTCCCAGAACCCGGCGAAACCCCGGGACTCAGGCAGCCGCGAGCTTCGCCTGCCTCCGGAGCACCGCGTTCTTCCGGGCGGTCCGGAGCATGTCGATGGTGAGGAGCACCAGGGCCAGCCATACCACGCAGAAACCGATCCAGCGGGCCGTGGTCATGGCCTCGTGGAACACGGTGAGCGCCACGATGAACTGGAGCACCGGGGCAAAGTACTGGAGCAGGCCGATGGTGGTCATGGGCAGACGGCGGGCGGATGCTCCAAAGAACAGCAAGGGAACCGCGGTGATGACGCCCGAGGCCAGGATGAGCCAGAAGTGTCCCGGACCTTGGGTGGTGAGCGTGGCAACGCCGGTAGCTCCGAGGACCACCATGGTGATTGCTGCGAAGGGGGCCAGCACCACGGTTTCAACGGAGAGGCTGGTGAGCGCGTCCACCTTGGGTCCCACCTTCTTCTTGACGAAGCCGTACAGGCCAAAGCTGAAGGCCAGGAGCAAGGCGATCCACGGGAGCTGCCCGTAGGAGAACGTCAGCACGCCAACGGCGACGAAGCCGATTCCCACGGCGGCCCACTGCAGTGGCCGCAGCTTTTCCTTCAGGACGAACACGCCGAGGAGCACGGACACCAAGGGGTTGATGAAGTAGCCGAGGGAGGTCTCCACCGCGTGGCCGGTGGTGACACCGAAGGTGTAGGTGAGCCAGTTGACCGCGATCAGGCCTGCTGCCAAGGCCAGCGGTCCCATCACTGAGCGATCCTTCACCGCAGCAAAAAGGGTTCTCCAGGACCGCGTGATCGTGATCAGGAGGGCACAGAAAACCAAGGACCAGACAATCCGGTTGGCGACGATCTCGATGGCTCCGGCCGGTTGCAGCACGAAGAAGTAGAGGGGGAGCAGACCCCAGAGCCCGTACGCGCCGATACCAAACAACACACCCGTGGTGGTCTCACTCCGAACCGGTTTCACCGCAACAGCACCCGAATCCGTACTGCTGCCACCGCCGCCCCCAGCTGCCGCCGTCGTGGGCTGGTTCGAAGAGGACGTGGCTGCGGTGGTTTGTTCGGGTGTCGACACAAAAGCGCCAACACCACCCGCGGACGCAATATTCCGCAATATTCCCTGAAACATTAGGAATTTGTGTGACTCCTGCCATATGAGCGGCCGGGGCAGGGGTCGAGATCTAGAATTGGAAACCTGCGCGCCCCAACAACGGGCGTGGCTCACTGCTTCGGAAGGGCTCCCGGTGTCTGACTCAGCCGCAACAACCCCCAGTCGTCCACTTCGCGTTGCGATCGTCGGCGCAGGCCCGGCCGGTGTGTACGCCGCGGACATCCTGACCAAGTCCAACGAGGTCAAGGACGGGCAGGTGGACGTCAGCATCGACCTTTTCGAGGCGTACCCCGCGCCGTATGGCCTGATCCGTTATGGCGTAGCGCCGGACCACCCGCGCATCAAGGGAATCGTCAACGCGCTCCACAAGGTGCTGGACCGGGGCGATATCCGCTTCCTGGGCAATGTGACGTACGGCCGGGACCTGACGCTGCATGATTTCCGGGCTTTCTACGACGCCGTGATCTTCTCCACCGGAGCCATCAAGGACGCCGACCTGAACATTCCGGGGATCGAACTCGAAGGTTCCTTCGGCGGCGCGGACTTTGTCTCCTGGTACGACGGCCACCCGGACGTTCCCCGCGACTGGCCCCTTGAAGCCAAGGAGATCGCGGTGATCGGCAACGGCAACGTCGCACTCGACGTCGCCCGCATGCTGGCCAAGCACCCCGAAGAACTCCTGGTCACCGAAATTCCGGACAACGTGTACCAGGGCCTGAAGAAATCGCCGGTCACGGACGTCCATGTGTTTGGTCGCCGCGGCCCCGCGCAGGTGAAGTTCACCCCGCTGGAACTGCGCGAACTCTCGCACTGCAAGGACGTGGACATTGTCCTCTACCCGGAGGACTTCGAGTTCGACGACGCCTCGGAGGAGGCCATCCGCAGCAACAACCAGATCAAGACCATGGTCAACACCCTGACCAACTGGCTGGTGGAGGAACACGCCGAGTCGGAGCAGCCGTCCTCCCGCCGCTTGCACCTGCACTTCCTGCACAGCCCCGTGGAGATCCTGGATTCGCCCGATAACCCGGGCACGGTGTCCGCCATCAAGTTCGAACGCATGGAATTGGACGGCACGGGCAACGCCAAGGGCACCGGCGAATTCATCGAGTACCCCGTCCAGGCCGTCTACCGGGCCATCGGCTACCACGGCTCGCCCCTTGAGGAACTGCCGTACGACGCCCGCCGCGGCGTCATCCCGAACGACGGCGGTCGCGTCCTGGGTGCCGACGGCCAACCCGTACCGGGAATCTACGCCACAGGATGGATCAAGCGCGGTCCCGTGGGGCTGATCGGGCACACCAAGGGGGACGCACTGGAAACCATTGGCTGCCTGCTCGAGGACAGGCTGAACCTGCCCCCGGCCGAGAACCCGGATCCGAAGGCCATCATCAACCTCCTGGAGGAGCGTGGCGTCGAGTACACCACGTGGGAGGGGTGGAACCGGCTGGACGCCCACGAGGCCGCCCTGGGTGAGGCGTGGTCCGGCGGCGCGGACAACGGCGACGGCGTGGTCCGCGAACGCATCAAGGTGGTCCCGCGCGAGGAAATGATCCGCATCTCCCGCGGCTGAACCCCGGCGTAACCCGGCCGGCAGCAGGCATCGCTGTACCCAAAGCCCGGGTGCCGAACTAGACTGGCCCGTACCGCCCGCCGTGAACGCCGCCCCGTTACCGCGGCATGTACCGCAGCCAGGGAGTTCGATGAAGAGCCCAGTCCACCCGCCGCTTCCGGGTAGCGAAGCCGCCAAGCTGCTGCAGCGGCGTGCCCTTGCGGGCCACGAGCACCTGGAGTCCGGGGATCCGGCGGACCTGGCCGGCCTCCGCAGCCTGGTGCGCGAGTCCTGGCAACGTTCGGCCATCTTGCAGGCCAACCCGGACGTGGCCGAAGCGCCGCTCGCCATGGACCTTGACGAACTTGAGGACTACCGCGCGCGGCATCCGCTGGCCACCATCATGCCGGTGATCCGCAAGCTCCTGATCCAGCCCAGCCATGACAGCGGCCTGCTGGTGGCCGTAGGGGACGACGTCGGCCGCCTCCTCTGGGTTGATGGCGACCCCGTGATGCAACGCAGGGCTGAAGGCATGATGTTCGTTGCCGGTTCGGATTGGTCCGAGGCCTCCGTGGGGACCAGCGCACCCGGTACCGCGCTCGCCTTGGACCGCAGCATCCAGATCTCCGGCGCTGAACACTTCAAACGTTCGGTCCATCCGTGGAGCTGCACGGCCGTTCCGTTCCACGATCCCGATTCCGGGGCCCTTCTGGGTGTCGTCGACATCACGGGCACGGAGACAGCCGTAGCCCCACACACGGTTTCGCTGGTGGAAGCCACCGTGGCGGCGGCCCAGGCACAGTTACGGATCGAACGCCTGCAACTCGCTGCGACGGCAAACGCAAAACCACGACGCCGGAGCTCGCCTTCCGCCGCAAGCGCCGGTTCCGGGGACAAACCTCACAAGCATTCGCTGTACCGCAACAGCCTCCAACTCCTGGGCCGCGACCAGGCGTTGCTCAGCATCGACGGCAGGACTGCGACGCTGTCCGCACGGCACAGCGAAATCCTCGCCATCCTCGGCAACCACCCCGCAGGCCTGAGTGCAGATGACCTATGCACCCAGCTGTACCCCGGGGAAGGTTCAGCCGTGACGCTCCGGGCCGAGATGGTCCGGCTGCGCAAGGTCATCCACGAACTCAGCCCGGAAGCGGTCCCTGAATCCCGGCCCTACCGCTTGCCTGTGGAACTCCTGCCCGACTCGGGCCAGGTCCTCACCTGCTTGCAGCGCGGAGCCCACCGGATTGCCTTGGAGATCTACAAAGGTGCTGTCCTCCCACGATCGGAGGCGCCCGGCGTCGTGCAGTTGCGCGAACGGGTCTCGCACCTGCTGCGCGAGGCGCTGCTGAGCGACGGCAGCGCCGATTCGCTGCTCAAGTACGCCGAACTGCCCGAGGCAAGGTTCGACGTCGAACTCCGCCTTGCGATCCTGAAGCTCCTGCCGCCGCGCTCGCCCAAGCGGGCCGCGATCGTGGCCGATCTTGAGCGGCTGGAGGACGAGTTGGCCGTCTGAGTGACCTGACTCACAGGGTTGCAACGTAGCTGCAACCTTCCCGCTCCTAGGCTCGGATCAATGGCGACAGCCACCGTGATTCGCAGCAAAGGAGCTAGCAATGACTGTTTATGCACAGCCAGGTGCAGAGGGATCGAAGGTCACCTTCAAGGACCGTTACGAGAACTGGATCGGCGGGGAATGGGTGGCCCCGGTCAAGGGCGGCTACTTCGAAAACATCACTCCTGTCACTGGCAAGGCCTTCTGCGAAGTTGCCCGCGGCACGGCCGAAGACATCGAATTGGCCCTGGATGCCGCGCACAAGGTGGCGCCGTCGTGGGGCAAAACCTCAGCCACTGAACGCGCAGCCATCCTCAACAAGATCGCCGACCGGATCGACGAGAACGTGGAGCTCCTCGCCGTCGCTGAGACCTGGGACAACGGCAAACCAATCCGCGAGACCCTCAATGCGGACATCCCTCTGGCTGCCGACCACTTCCGCTACTTCGCTTCCGCGATCCGTGCCCAGGAAGGCCACCTGTCCCAGCTCGACGATGACACCACGGCCTACCACTTCCACGAACCGCTCGGCGTGGTGGGGCAGATCATCCCTTGGAACTTCCCCATCCTCATGGCCGTGTGGAAGCTCGCCCCGGCGCTGGCCGCAGGCAACGCAGTGGTCCTGAAGCCGGCAGAGCAGACGCCGACGTCCATCCTGGTCCTCATGGAACTCATCGGTGACCTGCTTCCCGCCGGTGTCGTGAACGTGGTCAACGGGTTCGGCGTCGAGGCGGGCAAACCCCTCGCTTCCAGCCCGCGCATCAGGAAGATCGCCTTCACGGGCGAGACCACCACGGGTCGCCTGATCATCCAGTACGCTTCCAACAACCTCATCCCCGTCACGCTGGAGCTGGGCGGCAAGAGCCCCAACATCTTCTTCGACGACGTCGCATCCCAGAACGATGCCTTCTACGACAAGGCCCAGGAAGGCTTCACGCTTTTCGCGTTCAACCAGGGCGAAGTGTGCACCTGCCCATCCCGTGCTCTGGTCCAGGAAGGCATCTACGACTCCTTCATGGCCGACGTCGTCGCCCGGACCAACAAGATCATCCAGGGCAACCCGCTGGACACCGAGACCCAGATCGGTGCGCAGGCCTCCAACGACCAGCTCGAGAAGATCCTCTCCTACATCGACATCGGAAAGCAGGAAGGCGCAAAGGTCCTCACCGGCGGTGCCCGGGCCGAGCTTCCAGGCGACCTGGCCGGCGGCTACTACGTCCAGCCCACCATCTTCGAAGGCCACAACCGGATGCGGATCTTCCAGGAGGAAATCTTCGGCCCCGTGGTCTCGGTGACGCGCTTCAGCGACTACAACGACGCCATCGGCATCGCCAACGACACCCTCTACGGCCTCGGCGCCGGCGTCTGGTCCCGCAACGGCAACGTCGCCTACCGGGCGGGCCGCGAAATCCAAGCCGGACGCGTCTGGGTCAACAACTACCACGCGTACCCCGCAGGAGCTGCCTTCGGCGGGTACAAGTCATCAGGCATCGGCCGTGAGAACCACGCCATGATGCTGGACCACTACCAGCAGACCAAGAACCTGCTGGTCAGCTACAACGAGAACAAACTCGGCTTCTTCTAAAGAGCTTGTGCACGGCAGCCGTCCGTCAGCTGGTCCCTGTGGCGGCCGCCGTGCACAACACATCCTGTTGTTCATCTGAAAGAGGGAGATCGTCAATGTCGACGACCATGCAAGCAGCAGTAGTTACCGAATTTGGAACCGACCTGAAGGTCATGGAAGTGGAACGTCCGACGCCGGGTCCCGGCCAGGCGCTGGTCCGCCTCCTGACGTCGGGGGTCTGTCATACCGACCTGCACGCCGCCGAAGGCGACTGGCCGGTCAAGCCGACGCCACCCTTCGTTCCCGGCCATGAGGGTGTGGGCGAAGTGGTGGAACTGGGCGAAGGCGTCACGGACGTTGCCGTAGGAGACCTCGTAGGCAACGCCTGGCTCTGGTCCGCTTGCGGCGACTGCCAGTACTGCCGCACAGGCTGGGAGACGCTGTGCGAGTCGCAGAAGAACGGCGGCTACAGCATCGATGGCTCGTTCGGGGAGTACATGCTGGTGGACACCCGTTTCGCCGCGCGCATCCCGGAAGGCTCGGACCCCGTGGAAGTTGCTCCCGTGCTCTGCGCCGGAGTCACCGTCTACAAGGGCCTGAAGATGACCGAAGCCAAGCCCGGCCAATGGGTCACCATCTCCGGAATCGGTGGACTGGGCCACATCGCCGTCCAGTATGCCGTGGCCATGGGCTTGCGGGTGGCGGCCGTGGACATTGCGGATGACAAGCTGGCACTCGCCCGGGAACACGGCGCTGAACTGACGGTCAATGCCCTGCACGAGGATCCAGCCGAGGTCATCCAGCGGGAAACCGGCGGTTGCCACGGAGTCCTGGTCACCGCAGTCCATCCCTCCGCCTTCGGCCAGGCGATCGGCATGGCCAGGCGCGGCGGAACGATCGTCTTCAACGGACTGCCTCCCGGAGACTTCCCGGCGCCGATCTTCGACATCGTCTTGAAGGGCCTCACCGTCCGGGGTTCGATCGTAGGCACCCGGCAGGACCTGGAGGAAGCGCTCGAGTTCTACGCGCAGGGGAAGATCAAGCCAACGGTCTCCACCCGCGAACTCTCTGAAGTGAATGCCGTCTTCGACGAGATGAAGCACGCCAAGATCGACGGCCGAGTGGTCTTGAAGTTCTGATGACCGCGGCCCCGGACATCCTGGAAGCTTCGGTGACACTGCCGGGGGAGGACTTCTCCCGGGTGGCACTGACCCCGGCCGCAGTGGAACTGCTGCGCAAGCTCTGGGAGCAACACGGACCCTTGATGTTCCACCAGTCCGGTGGCTGCTGCGACGGGTCTGCGCCCATGTGCTATCCGGCCGGTGACTTCCTGACGGGAGACTCCGACGTCCTGCTGGGCAGGTTCGATCTCGGCGATGACGGAGACTCCATTGGGGCCAAGCCCCTTGAGTTCTGGATGTCCAGGGAACAGTTCGCCTACTGGTCCCACACGCACCTGACAGTGGATGTTGTCCAAGGCCGGGGGAGCGGCTTCTCCGTGGAGGCGCCCGAAGGGAAACGGTTCCTGATCCGCTCCACCATCATGGACTGGGACGTGCCAGGTGTCTGACAGCAAGCATTCCTGAACGTCCAAGCCTGAGTAACTGGAAGGCCCCACGACGGCGAATTTTCCGCCTGAATGGGGCCTTTCGCATGATGTGGCGGGGGCAACAGCGGAAGTCACAGCAGCACCATCAGTCCCACTAGTCCATTTGTTGTCTCATTATTTGGGACAAATATGGCCGTCCATTGGCCGGACACTATCCTTGATGAGTCCTATACCACCCCCATCCAGAATGTGGCATATTTATGAACATTTTCAGGACCAAATCAATCGAGCAGTCGATAGCCGACGCCGATGAGCCCGGTCGCAAGCTCAAGCGAAGCCTGAGCACCTGGGACCTGATGATCATGGGCGTCGCCGTCGCCGTCGGCGCCGGTATCTTCTCCGTGGGCGCCAAGGCAGCGGCAAACTTCGCGGGCCCGGCGGTCACCATTTCCTTCGTGGTTGCGGCTGTCACCTGTGCCTTGGCCATCATGTGCTACGCGGAATTCGCTACGGCGATCCCCGTGGCAGGCTCCGCCTACGTCTTCACCTACGCCACCATGGGCGAGGTGCTCGCGTGGATCATCGGCTGGAACCTCATCCTTGAACTTTTCACCGCTGCGGCCGTGATCGCCAAGTACTGGGGCATCTACCTCAGCAAGGTCTTTGGCCTCATGGGAGTGGACATGCCTCCCGCCATCAACATCGGAGGCGTGGACCTCTACTGGGGCGCCTTCCTCATTGTCGCCATCTTCACGGTGCTGCTGGTGCTGGGGACAAAGTTGTCCGCCCGCGTCGGCAACATCTTCACGCTGATCAAGATCGGCGTGGTCCTGTTCGTGATCGTCGTCGGCTTCACCTACGTGAAGTTCTCCAACTACACCCCGTTCGTTCCTGCCTCGCAGCCCACCGCGGGCAGTGGCGTGGACGACGTCATGAAGCAGTCCTTCTTCGGATTCCTGACCGGTGCCGTACCGGCGCAATACGGAACCCTCGGCATTTTCGCGGGCGCAGCACTGGTGTTCTTCGCTTTCATCGGCTTCGACGTCGTTGCTACCTCCGCTGAAGAAGTGAAGAACCCGCAGAAGACCCTTCCGCGCGGCATCTTCGGCGGCCTGGCCCTGGTGACGCTCCTCTACATCCTGGTCTCCCTGGCCTTGACCGGCATGGTC
Organism: Paenarthrobacter sp. NPDC090520; assembly: GCF_044769205.1. Classification (NCBI taxonomy): domain Bacteria; kingdom Bacillati; phylum Actinomycetota; class Actinomycetes; order Micrococcales; family Micrococcaceae; genus Paenarthrobacter; species Paenarthrobacter sp. NPDC090520. The sequence goes on along the minus strand of NZ_JBIVXM010000004.1, from coordinate 150,152 downwards.
TCCTACACGCAGCTCGCGGCCGAGAAAGCCCCGACGCTGACTACGGCCTTCGAGGCCGTGGGTAACAACGATGCCGCCAAGGTCATTGCCTTCGGTTCACTGGTGGGCCTGACCACCGTGATCATGGTGCTCCTCATGGGCCTGGCGCGCGTGGTCCTCGCCATGAGTCGGGACGGTCTCCTGCCCCGTGCCCTGTCCAAGACCAGCGAGAAGCGCGCCACGCCTGCCCGGCTGCAGATCATTTGTGGTGCGGCGGTGGCCCTGGTTGCCGGGCTTACCGCCGTTGACCTGCTCGAGGAAATGATCAACATCGGCACGTTGTCCGCGTTCGTCATGGTGAGCCTGGGCATCCTGGTGCTTCGCAAGAAGCGCCCTGACCTCAAGCCTGCCTTCCGTGTGCCCTTCGGCAAGGTAGTGCCGTGGATCTCCGCGATCCTCTGCCTCTACCTGATGACCAACCTGGCTGTGCAGACCTGGATCTTCTTCGGCATCTGGCTGGTTGTTGGCATGGTCATCTACTTCGCCTACGGCCAGCGCCACTCACGGTTGAACGAGAAGTTCGCCGCGGCCAAGGAGGCTGTGGACTCTCCCGTGGGCTAGGGTACGGCATGTTCGCTGACCCAGTCCACCAATGGCCGGAGGGTTTCCCAGCGGGCGGCGATCTCCTGGCGGGCCGCTGCGGTGGAGAGCCACTCCGGCTCACCCACCTCCACGCCTGCTGAGAGTGACTTATGCTTCAGGAGTTCGGCCCGTGGATGGTCTTTGTCGAACCCGCGGGGCACGGTCTTGAGCTTTTCGCCTTCGATGGCAAAGCCCGCAGCGGCCACTGCGTCAACGATCTTCCGGAGTTCTTCGCCGCTGCCCGGGGCATCCACGGCGGCGCGGAACCGGGCCAACTGCGCAGGGGTATGTGAGTGGTAGCCGCCGCCGATCAGGAGTCCGTCGGCGCTGATCTGGACGTAGAAGCCCACGCCTTCCTTGCTTTCGGCGAAGGCACCTTGGGCCGTCTTGTACGGCGACTTGTCCTGGGAAAACCGGATGTCCCTGTTGGGCCGGAAAATCTTAGCCGGCCCGAACTCCGGTTCCAGCCCCGAGAGGAGAGCCGAAAGCGGCTCTCTCACCTCGGCGTCGTACGTCTTTTTGTGCTCCAGCCACCACTCGCGGTTGTTGTTCCCTTCCAATTCCTCGTAGAAGCGGAAAGCGGCAGAGGGGATTCCTTCAAATGTGCTCATGCAAGGATCCTAGGGATGCGCTACCGGGCGAAGCCATAGCGGGAAAAGCCTATGTGGAAAAGAAAAACACCCCGCCGCGGAGAAGAATCCGCAGCGGGGTGTTCCCGTTAAGGCTGACGCTTAGAGCTTGTTGGCTGCTTCTGCGTCGGAGGCACCTTCGCCGGCGCCGAGGTTGGCGCGCAGCTTGGCGCCGAGTTCGGCATCAACGTTGGTCCAGTACTGGATGGCGCGTTCCTTGATGTCGGCGCTCTTCACGCCGCCAACAGCACCGGTGATGGTGTCGAGGAAGCGTGCCTTGGCAGCCTCGTCGTAGACCTCGCGGTACAGCGCACCGGCCTGGCCGAAGTCGCTGTCCTCAGCGTGCAGGGAGTGTGCGGAGAGGGTGAGCTCGCCGTCGTTCTCCCAGCCACCGGCCGGGGAAGCCGGCTCAACAGCAGCCGGGCCACCAACGGTGTTCGGAGCGTAGACCGGGGTGGACGGGGAGTTGAACAGGTAACGTCCCTGGCCATCCTGGCTGTAGTTGTGGACCGGGCTCTTGGGCTGGTTCACGGGGATCTGGGCGTGGTTGGTGCCAACGCGGTAGCGGTGTGCGTCAGCGTAGGAGAAGATGCGGGCCTGCAGCATCTTGTCCGGGGAAGCAGCGATACCCGGCACGAAGTTCGACGGCGCGAAGGTGGCCTGCTCGATCTGCGCGAAGTAGTTCTCCGGGTTCTTGTTCAGCTCCATGGTGCCCACGTGGATCAGCGGGTAGTCAGCGTGCGGCCACACCTTGGTGAGATCGAACGGGTTGAAGCGGTAGGTCTTGGCGTCCTCGTAAGGCATGACCTGGACGTGCAGTTCCCAGGACGGGAAGTTGCCGGCCTCGATGTTCTCGTGGAGGTCGCGGATGTAGAAGTCTGCATCCGAACCGGCCAGGGCTTCAGCCTGCTCGCCGGTGATGGAGTTGACGCCCTGGTTGGACTTGAAGTGGTACTTGACCCAGAAGCGCTCGCCCTCGGCGTTGATCCACTGGTAGGTGTGCGAGCCGTAGCCCTGCATTTCACGCCAGGAAGCCGGGAGGCCACGGTCGCCCATGAGCCAGGTGACCTGGTGTGCGGACTCGGGGGAGAGGGTCCAGAAGTCCCACTGCATGTCAGCGTCACGCAGGTGGGTACCCGGGAGGCGCTTCTGGGAGTGGATGAAGTCCGGGAACTTGATGCCATCGCGGATGAAGAACACCGGGGTGTTGTTGCCCACGAGGTCGTAGTTGCCCTCGGTGGTGTAGAACTTCACGGCGAAACCGCGGGGGTCGCGCCACGTGTCGGGAGAGCCGTTCTCGCCGGCCACGGAGGAGAAGCGGATCAGCATGTCCGTCTCGGCACCCGGCTGCAGGAAAGCGGCCTTGGTGTACTTGGAGACGTCAGAGGTGGTCTTGAAGGTACCGAAAGCGCCGCCACCCTTGGCGTGCACAACACGCTCCGGAACCCGCTCGCGGTTGAACTGTGCGAGCTTTTCCACCAGGTAGTGGTCGGTGAGGATGATGGCACCGTCGGCGCCGACGGACTTGGAGTGCGCGTCCGACGTAACGGGGGCACCTGACTGTGTGGTCGAAATGGCAGTCATGTTTCTCCTATTTCTGGGTTGCTGGTTGTTTGGGAAGCTGTTGTTTGGCTTGGCAGTCCTGGCAGATTCCCTGGTAAAGGACGTCTGCGATCTGGATGGTCATTGGCTTGGAGTTCTCGTCCCAGTGCGGCGTGAGGCACGGTGCGTGTCCCACCGCGCAATCCACGTCCTCCACCCGGCCGCAACTGATGCACACGGCGTGGTGGTGGTTGTCGCCTACCCGCGTTTCGTACAGCGCGGGTGAGTGCGGGGGTTCGAAGCGTCGCAGCATCTGCAAATCCGTGAGGTCGCTGAGCACCACGTAAACGGACTGCGCCGTCAGTTCAGGAAGCTCTTCGCGTGCAGCGGCAAGGATGCCCTCTGCCGGAGAGTGCGGATGATGCTGGACCGCAGCCAACACTGCCAGCCGCTGTTTGGTCACGCGCCGTCCATGGGCATGCAGGGCTGCGGCCCATGCTTGCTGGTCGGTCGTGTGATCGGTCATGCATTCATTGAAACACTTATTTTGATGAGTTCACAATAAGGCGAGACTAACTTCCGGTAAACGGAACACATCCAACAGCGGACTCCCGTCTTCGGCCCCGGATCTGCCCACGGCATGGATCCGCACGGCAGAACCGGCGCGTTCGCCTTCCACGGCTACACAACTGAAGCCGCTCAGGCCGCTCGTCAGGGGCAGTGCACCAAGCGACGCGGCCATGGCCACCAGTTCGCCGGGAAGCAGCCCGGCTATGGAGGCGGCTCCACTGGCAGGTTCAATGACGCTATGGTGCCGGGAGGCATCCACCGCCGCCACCAGGGGCACCAGCGTCCGGGCACGCACGACGCCGGCGCCTGGGCCAGGTGCGAACGGCACCCCCGGCGGCGGTTGGGTGCGTGGGTGGTGGACAGCCGAAGGTTGTTCCGGCAGGAAGGGGCCCTCCGCAAAGAAACGAAGCGACTCCCGAAGTTCCGAGTCCACCCTTTCCAGGGTTTCCTCTGGTTCGGCCAGCCGCCGGTGGGCAGGCAGCGCAAGCTGGCGTCCCGGCGTCGTGGTTTCAGAAGCCCAACGGCCGAAAAGGTGGAACGTGGGGGTGGAGGATTCCGCGACCGGCTCACCCAGGGCCGAGCCGAGCGGATGCCAGCGGTGCGCGAACATGACGGCGCACCGGACGACACCCAGGACATCCTGCAAAGCGGCCCGGGCGAGGTTATGGCACAGCAGCCAGTCGGCAGCGGAGGCCTCGCCGAATTCGGTGGAAGGATCGGACAACCGGACCACAAGGTGTCCCGCCGTCAGCGGGTGGCGGGGCCGGGCTATTTCCCAGATGGCGGAACGGAACAGCAATTGACGTGACAACGCCATACGTACCCCTCCTTCCTTCCCCGGGTGAGCCTACCAAGGGTGTGGTTACGCCGGGAGTCCTGCCCACGCCGGGCACTGGGTAGGGTTGCTGGGTGGCAAGACTCCTGGCAGATATCACTCCCCTCAAAGAAAGCCCGGCCTTCCGGAGGCTCTGGTTGGGGGCATCGGTAGCTGCCGTGGGCACGCAGCTGACGCTGGTGGCCGTCAGCCTGGAGGTTTACCGACTCACCCAGGAGAGCCTGTACGTGGGGCTCCTGGGCATTTTCGCCTTGGTTCCTTTGGTCATTGCCGGGCTCTACGGCGGATCGGTGTCGGATGCCTATGACCGCCGAAAGGTGGCGTTGGTGGCCTCCCTGGTCCTCTGGGTTACCACCGCAGGATTGGCGCTCCAGGCTTGGTTCGAGGTTGGCAACATCTGGCTGCTCTACGCCTTGGTTGCCGTGCAGAGCGGAGCGCAGGGCATCAACGGTCCCGCGCGCAGTGCCATCATCCCGCTCCTGGTGCGCAAGGACCTGCTGCCGGCCGCCAATGCCCTGAACATGCTGACCTTCGGCTTGTCCATGACGGCGGGGCCGTTGCTGGCGGGCGTCCTGGTGGCGACCATCGGCTTCGGTTGGACCTACACCATCGACGTCGTCAGCTTCACGTTCGCGTTGTGGGGCCTTCTCAAGCTTCCGCCGCTCCCGCCCTCCAAGGACGCCGTGCGGCCAGGCCTCCGTTCGGTGGTTGAGGGCTTCAGGTTCCTGGGCACCCGGCCGAACGTCCGCATGACCTTCATCATCGACCTCATCGCCATGATCTGCGCCCAGCCCCGCGCCCTCATGCCGGCGATCGGGGCGGTAATGATCGGCGGGGGTGAGACCACCGTGGGTGTGCTTCTTGCCTCCACGGCTGTAGGTGCCTTCCTCGCTGGCCTGTTTTCCGGTCCCCTCGGCCGCGTACGCCGCCAAGGCAGCGCCGTGGTTTTCGCCGTGGTGGGTTGGGGCGCCTCCATAGCCGCATTCGGCGCAGTGGTGCTCATGGCGGGGGATTCCGGGCGGAATGGCGTGACGTTATGGCTCATCCCTGCTGCAGCTTGTTGCGCGCTCGCAGGAATCTCGGACTCAGTCAGCGCCGTGTTCCGCACCACCATCCTGCAGTCGGCCACCCCGGACCACATGCGGGGACGGTTGCAAGGCGTGTTCATCGTGGTGGTGGCCGGCGGTCCCCGAGTGGGGGATCTGTTGGCCGGCGGTGTCACCCAGTTCCTGAGCGAAGGTGGCGTGCTGCTGATCGGCGGGGTGCTCTGCATGGTCCTGGCATGGCTGGCGTCGCGCGTACAGCCGGGCTTCGTGGCCTACGATGCGAAGCATCCGTTGCCGTAGGCGTCGGCGCCGAATGCCGGAACATGCTGGCCGGCGTCGACGTTAATCCAGACAGAACTCCAGCAAAAGGGCCAACGAAAGCGAAAGAACACCGTGCACAAACACAACAATGGACTCAAAACCGCCGCGCTGTTCGGTGTGCTGTGGGCTGTGCTGTTGGGTTTGGGGGCCATCATCGGCGCCGGCACCCGCAGTTCCGCGCCCATCGTCATCATGGCGCTGATCGGCGTCGCCACCACGGCCTACGGCTACTGGAACAGCGACAAGATCGCCATCCGGTCCATGGCTGCCTACCCCGTCAGCGAAGCGCAGGCACCCCAGCTCTACCAGATCGTGCGGGAACTCTCCGTCCGGGCCAACAAGCCCATGCCGCGGATCTACCTCTCGCCCACCATGACCCCGAACGCCTTCGCCACGGGCCGCAACCCCAAGAACGCGGCCGTGTGCTGTACGGAGGGAATCCTGCACCTGCTGGATGCGCGCGAACTCAGGGGCGTGCTGGGCCATGAACTCATGCACGTCTACAACCGGGACATCCTGACCTCCTCGGTCGCAGCGGCCGTTGCCGGTGTCATTACTTCTGTCGGCCAGATGCTGCTGTTCTTCGGGGGAGGGGACCGGCGGAACGCCAACCCGATTGCGATGATCGCCATGGCCTTGCTGGCGCCCTTCGCAGCTTCATTGATCCAGATGGCCATTTCCCGGACCCGCGAGTACGACGCCGACGAGGACGGGGCCGAGCTGACCGGAGATCCGTTGGCCCTCGCCTCTGCCCTGCGCAAGATCGAATCCGGAGTGACCCAGGTGCCCCTGCCGCAGGACCAGCGCCTGGTCAATGCCTCGCACCTGATGATCGCCAACCCCTTCCGGGGAGGCGGAATGCGGCGGATGTTCGCTACCCACCCGCCCATGGCGGACCGCATCCGCAGGCTCGAACAGATGGCCGGGCGCCCGCTCTCCTAAAAGCGCGGCACGAAGTGCCGAAAATGCCTGAAGCCCGCTGTTCTGTTGCTGGGCGGCAACGGGACAGCGGGCCAGCAACGGGCAGCTAGGCGAACAGCCCTTCGCCGATGTATCCGCCTTGCTGTACACCCGGCGGTACCGCGAAGAGCCCCGATCCGGTGTGCTTCAGGTACTCGACGGACAGGGTGTCGCCCTTGGCCAGCGCCAACTGCATGGGCACGTAGTGTGTCCTGGGGTCCTTCACGAAGGCGATGAAGAACAAGCCCGCATCCAGGTGGCCCAGTCCGTCCGAGCCGTCGGTGAAGTTGTAGCCGCGGCGCAGCATCCGGACCCCACCGTTCTGCTCCGGGTGGGCGAGCCGAACGTGGGAATCCAGCGGGATCAGCGGATCGCCGTCGCGCCCGGCGATCTTGAAGTCCGGGGCCGTGAACTCGTCGCCGCCGGACAACGGCGCACCCACGCCCTTGGTCCGGCCAATCAGGCCCTCCTGCTCCCGCAAGGAGGTGCGGTCCCAGATCTCGATGTGCATCTGGATGCGGCGTGCCACGAGGTAGCTTCCGCCCGTCATCCAGTTCTCCTCCGGGCTATCGCCGGATGGCACCCACACGTGCTCGTTCAACAGCGATTGGTCCTCAACCTTCAGGTTGTTGGTGCCATCCTTGAAGCCGAAGAGATTGCGCGGCGTCACCTGGGCCCTTGACGTGGACGACGTCCGGCCGAAGCCGAGCTGCGACCACCGGACACGGACCTTGCCGAAGCCGATCCTGGCCAGGTTGCGGATTGCGTGCACAGCCACCTGGGGATCGTCGGCGCAGGCCTGGACCACCAGGTCCCCGCCGGTCCGGCCGGGCTGAAGATCGTCGCCCGGGAAGTGGGGGAGGTCGATCAAAGCCCCGGGCCGGCGGCCATCCAAACCGAAGCGTGCCTTGCCGTTCTTTTCGAACAACCCGGCACCGAAGCCAAACGTGAGCGTCAGCTGGGAAGCTTCCAGGTCCAGGGCTTCCCCGGTGTCTTCGGGTGGCGCGTCGTAAGGACCATCGACAGCACCCGTGGCGCCCGTTGCCCTGCCCGCGGTCATCGCCTCGGCGGCTGCGGTCCAGTCCTTCAGGAGTTTGACCAGTTCCTTACGGTCCTCGGTGGTCACATCAAAGGCGGCCATATGCAGGCGATCCTGCGCCGGCGTGCTGATTCCGGCCTGGTGCTCACCGAAGAACGGGACCACCGAATCCGCGGCGGGCGTGGCAGCGCTCGCGCTCCCCGCTGTCACGGCGTCGTGGCCCAGGAAGCCTGCGGCCAGCCCCGCCACGGCACCGGCGCCGCCTACGCCGGCGAGCGAGAGCAGCCCGCGCCGGGACAACCGCGAGGCACCACCGCCGGCGGCAGCACCGCCGTCGGACGTTCCGTGGTTTGCCTCCCCGGCAGAAGGCACGACGGCGGCGCCCTCACCGGAGCCGGTGGCGGCATTCAGTTGGTCCGGGCGGTGATCACCATCGGTGTGCCCGAAGGGGCAGCCGGTCACAGGACTACGGCTGAGGTGAGCTTGGACAGCGGTTCGCCGAGGGAATCGACCAGGGCAGCGAGTTGCTGCACCTGCTCCTGGCTGAGCTCGTTGTAGTAGGCAAAGCCATCACCCTTGGCGTGCTTCTTGAGCTCGGTCTGCAGGGCAGCGAACTTCTCGTCCAAGGACTTGGCGAGCTCGGCGTCCTTCTGCTCCAGGGCAGGCTTCAGGCTCTCGAACGCGATCCGAGCGCCGTCCACGTTGGCCTGGAAGTCCCAGAGGTCCGTGTGGGACCAGATTTCTTCCTCACCCGTAACCTTGCCGGTGGCGACTTCGTCCAGGAGTTCCTTGGCCCCGTTGCCCAGCTTGTCGGCGGTGAGTTCCACAGTGCGGGTGCGCTGTCCCAGGTCCTCGGTGTCGGCGACGAGCTGCTTGGCGATCGCGCTGCGCTCGGCCTCGGTCATGGCGGTGTAGCCCGCCGGCGGGAACAGGTCCTTCTCTGCCTTGTGCCAGCCGGTCCATTCCTGGCCGGGCTCAAGGTCCGCTTCACGGGCGTCAAGCTTGGGGTCGAGGTCGCCGAAGGACTCAGCCACGGGTTCGATCCGCTCCCAGTGCATGCGGGTGGAGGCGTAGAGTTCGCGGGCCTTGGCCGCATCCCCGGCAGCGAAGGCGTCGGCGAAGGCCTTGGTGCCCGTGACCAACTGTTCGGTCTGGTCCTTCACGTAGGCGGCGTACTGCTGGGTTCCCGTGTCCAGGAGCTTCTGGAAGTCGGCGTCCACACTGGGCTTGTTTCCGGACTCGGTGACCTCGAACGAGGCACGGATGCCATCGCCCTGCATGCCGGGCTTGCAAGCGGTGTTGTACTTGCCGGCCGGTGCGGTGACCACCAGGTTGCGGGAGATCCCCGGGCCGATGTTCTCCACTTCGCCAATGATCCGCAGGCCGTCCTCGGCCAGCAGGTAGAACTCGGTGACTTCGTTGCCGTCGTTCTTGACCTGGAACGTCAGGTTGCCGCTTGGCGCCGTTGCCGAGGACACCTTGCATTCGCTGGCCGTGCTGCTGACCTGGATGGGGCCATCCGTGGCATTCGAGGAGGTCTTGGTGTTGTCCGTGCAACCGCTCAGAACCAGGGGTACAGCTGCTGCGGCACCGATCACGGCGAGGGTCTTGCGGAAAGCGGAGGACGACGCGGAGCGCCGGAAAGTTCCAGACATTGAGGGATCCTTGGATTCGGAGGAAAGTGCCACGCGGGCTACGGGTGGGCCGTGACAGTTGAAGAGGACGGGGAGTTCTTTGCCTTGGGAGGTGCAGCCCGGTTGGCCCTGATGTACAGGAAGAGCACCGGAATGACGTAGAGCAGCCAGGCTGCCGCTTCAAGCCACGTGGTGGCGGGGGAGAAGTTGAGCGTGCCCTTCAGCAAGGTGCCGTACCAGGACGACGGCGGGATCGCGGCTGAGACGTCGAAGGCGAGGTTGTGGAGTCCTGGCAGGATGCCAGCCTCTTGGAGATCGTGGATGCCGTAGGCAAGCACGCCTCCGGCGATGATGATCAGGCCCACGCCGGTCCAGGTGAAGAATTTGCCGAGGTTCACTTTCAGGACGCCGCGGTGCAGCAGGTATCCCAGGCCGGCCGCGGTCAACAGGCCCAGGAGGGCGCCGAGCAGGGGAAGTGTGCTTTCGCCGGTTGCCTGGGCAGCGGCCCAAATGAAGAGTGCTGTTTCCAGGCCTTCACGGCCAACGGCCAGCGCTGCCACGAGCACCAGGCCCCACGCGGCCCCGTCGGCGGCTTTGTCCACATGCGAGCGGAGTTCGCCTCCCAGCGTGCGCGCGGTCCGGGCCATCCAGAAAACCATCCACGTCACCAGGCCGACGGCGACGATGGACAGTCCACCACCGATCGCTTCCTGGGCTTCAAAGGTGAGGCCGCGGGGGCCGAACGTCAGGAGGGCACCGAACCCCAGGGAGACCGCAACGGCCAATCCCACGCCGGCCCAGAGCCGGGGGATCAGCGCCTTCCTGTCCGTCTTGATGAGGTAGGCCATGAGAAGCACCACCACGAGTGATGCTTCGAGGCCTTCGCGCAGGCCGATCAGGAAGTTGGCGGTCATCAGGGTGTCTTTCGTTCAGGGAGCCTTACTTAGGCTCGCCTAAGCAAGAAGGATACTGGCGAGACTGCATTACGCAAAACCTTTGTGCGCTAAATAGTTGCCTCCATTACGGCGATCGATGGACTTATGGGCGCAAAAAAGCCGGGGTCCGGCTCTGTGGTCAGAGCGGACCCCGGCTTTCGCGGTGCCCGGACGGGCGTTGTTCGCTGATGCAGGGTGGGCGCTATCCGGCGAGGCGTTCAACGAGGTAGCGGTTCAGCGAGACCCCTTGTTCCTGGGCGAGAATGACCAATTGGCGGTGCTTTGCGGGAGAAACGCGCACCCTGAGATTTCCACTGAACTCGCGCTCAGCCAAGGGGAGCGGTACTTGCTCACCTTCGCTGATCATGTCCTGTACTACTTCGTTGACCAACTTTTCCAGCCCGTGCAGAGCGTCGTCCTTGTCGGCAGACAGCCAGGAGAGCGACGGGAACTCAGTAACTTGAGCGACATACTCCTGGTCCTCAGGGGACCAGGAGACTGTGTAGCGGTAGTGCGCCACCTTCGGTATTTCAGTTGTCGCCATCATCGTCTGCCTCTTCTGCCAAGTCGGCGAAGTTCACGTTCTTCGGAGAATTGCGGGCTGCAGCTTCTATGTCCTCAACTCTGACCGCAAACAATGGTCACACTATTGGGACCATTTGGCCAGTCACTCACAGCGGCAATGTGGCATCGCGGGTGGGTTCTTTTCGCGGTCGATCTGCAGTCAGGCTATTGCCATAATGAAACGAGGACCGCAGGGTCAAGGCTGATCGCTGCGGCCCTCGGAGATTCTGCGGACTCTGTGCGGACTACTGGAACAAGCGCCCAGTAATCACGCGGCCAATTCCGCTTTAGCTGCGGAAGTTCACGAACTGCAGGTCGGCTTCCTCGAACTTCTTGAGGATCGCCATGGTCTCCTGCAGGTCATCGCGGGACTTGGAGGTGACGCGGAGTTCGTCGCCCTGGATCTGGGACTTGACGGACTTGGGCGCTTCGTCGCGGATGATCTTGTTGATCTTCTTGGCGATGTCCTGTGCGATGCCTTCCTTGATGGTGCACTCCAGGCGGAATTCCTTGCCCGAGGGGAAGGGTTCGCCCTGCTCCAGGGACTTCAGGGAGATGCCACGCTTGATGAGCTTGGACTGGAAGACGTCCAGTACCGCAAGCACACGGTCTTCGGAGTTGGCCTTCATGAGGATCTTCTCGCCGCTGAAGTCGATCTCCGCGCCGACGCCCTTGAAGTCGTAGCGCTGTGCGATTTCCTTTTGCGACTGGTTGAGCGCGTTGGCGACTTCTTGCTTGTCCACCTTGCTGACGACGTCGAATGTTGATTCGCCTGCCATGACTCTCCTTAGGTTGGGGGCCCGGTAAGGGCGGTTTTTCTGCCATCAAGCCCTGTTTGTCTGCCCTCAAGCCTAGTACGGAAGCAGGTGGAAGTGGCTGGGGATCCCTTTCACAGTTCGCTCACAGCACACGCATGGTTGGAACCGAGCCGGCTGCCTGAGAGTTGTACCAGTTGGAAAAGCCACCCTGGAGGTAAGCATGAGCAACAAGGCCGTCCACTACGTCAGTAAGTCCGCAAGCGCTGCGGCCGGTTCCATCGGAACGGCGGCGGCAGCCGCGGCAAGCGCAGTTGCGGCGGCCGCCGTGGCAGCGTCGATCGTGCTGAGCCCGGTCCCGAATGCTGCTGCACGGATGGATGGCGTCCACGCGGACCTGCAGAGGGCCGTGGAGCTCAACCAAATCACCGCCGAACAGGCTGCGAAGTTCGAGGCCAAACTGGCCGGCCGGATCCTTGGTGAAGCCTGAAAATACGGGCGAATTCCGCACCTCGGGACTCGATTAGATTCTTGGCCGGAAGTTCTGTAAGGTTGTCTCTGCCTTCGGTTACCGGATCGAAAGAAATGGTCTTCCGGAAGTGATCTTCTTTTGAAGTTCGGCAGATTACCCGAGCGGCCAAAGGGGGCTGACTGTAAATCAGCTGGCACTGCCTACGGGGGTTCGAATCCCTCATCTGCCACCCAAACGGGAAATCCCCGGAACCACTGGTTCCGGGGATTTTTTGTTTGCCCACGCGGTCATCTTCGCCAAGCGTCCTTGGAACCTCCCCGGCTGTGTCGCCCGGCCCACTCCAGCGCGGCAGGCGTGTACCGCCACGACCTACTTTGACCGCCATGCCGGGCGACTAGTCGCAGCCCAGGGGCGTGTCGCGGGAGCGGAGACTCCAAAGGGGGTCGTAGCGGTACGGGCCGACGCCGACTCCCCGCCGATCTGCGGCCCGCCAGGCCGCCGTCGTATGCCTGTCAGTCCCTGGCGGCGCCTGTCAATCGCGGCCCGGGCGGCCCGTACGGGCGAGCCCGGGCGCGTGCAAGCAACCCCGGACCTATCGGCGCTCCTCGTTTAACTCCCGCAGCTCGGCGATCTCCTGGCGCAGGGCCGTGATCTCAGTCATCAGGACCGCAATCTCGGCACGCACAGGCGCCTCAGCGGCCAGGGTCTTGTCTTCGACGGCGGCTGCCACGCCTTCAGCGTTTTCCTCGATGCGCTGCACCAGCCACGAGGCAATGGAAGCGGTGACAATACCCAGGACGGCAATGCCACTCATCATCAATGCGGCAGCCACCACGCGGCCCATGGGTGTTACGGGGTAGAGATCGCCGTAGCCCACGGTGGTAATGGTGGTGATGGCCCACCATAAGGCGTCGCCGAACGTCACGATTTTCGCGTCGGGGGCGCTCTGTTCAACGTCCAGGACGGCGAGCGCACCCACCAGCACCAGCATTGCGGCTGAGCCGGCCACGTAGGTGGCTATGCGTCCGCGCAGGGTTTCTCCCACAGTGCGGTGCAGCACGGAGAGCAAGGTGACGAGCCGAAGGAGCCGGAGGGGGCGGAAGAAGGGAAGCACCACGATGAGGAGCTCGTGCAGGTTCCAGAAGAACCATCGCTTGCGGTCGTCGGCGAGCCAAAGGTTGGCGATGTAGTCCAGGGCGAAAATGCCCCACGTGATCCAGAGGATCACTTCGAAGGGCTGGGCCGCGGCGCCATCGACGCGTCCTATGACCTGCCAGGCGTAGGCACCCAGGAAGATCAGGGCCGTGATCATGAGGGGCCACTCGACGAGGTCCCGGTATCGCGCTTGCGTCATACCGGAATACTAGTCACGGTGTGGCCCAGCACGGCCGTGGCAACTACGCCGCCGGGGTTTCGAGCCAGTAGCCGTCCAGGTGGTGGACCAATTGGCGGCCCAGACCGCCCTTGAGCTGGACCCACAGGGTGCTGCGGTCATCGGTCATGCCGTCGATGGTTCCTTCGATGCGGTTCCCTCGGGCGTCCGCCAGGACCACTTCCTGGCGGATGGCGAGCTCGGGCCAGACGTCCCCGCCGGCCGTGGTGGTTTGCAGTGTGCTCAAGGGAGCCCCCCGTTTGTTGTACGTGTTCATGAGTTCCAGATATTGTGCACGGTTTTCGTGAACCTGCGGTAAACGTTTGTGCAAACGTTGGACATAAACCCGCCTTGACTGGCGGGTGCGGTCCGCCTGGTGGATACCCCTTTCCGGCACATGTTACTGATGGGTAACATGGGGAGCATGCACCTGCTTCTCCGCACGATCATGCTGCTCTTTACCTCCGCCAAACGTTCACCGCTCGCTGTCTGGGATACCTCGTCCCTGCCCTTGCGCGTCCTGCCGACTGACATCGACATCGCGATGCACGTCAATAACGGCATGTACTTCTCGCTCATGGACCTGGGCCGTTTCGACCTCATGGTGCGCAGCGGCATTTGGCGAAGGATGCGCAAGCGCGGCTGGAGCCCGGTGGCCGCGGGGGAGACCATCGCCTTCCGGAAATCGCTTCAGCTATGGCAGCGCTACACGGTGGAGACCAGGATCATCGGCCTGGACGCCAAGGCCATCTACTTTGAGCAGCGCATGGTGGTGGACGGGGAGATCTATGCGCGGGCCCATATTGCCACGCGACTGGTCGCCAAGGGAAAGCCGGTGAGCCAGGAGGACATCCTCGCCGAGTTCGGTGCCCCGCCCGCGGATCTGGAACTTCCGGACTGGATCCACGAATGGCGCGAACACAATGCCCTCCCGGGCGCCCGCCGTCCGGCCCCGCATACCTGGGGCGCGGCGGAGGCGCGGGAGCGCACTCGAGGCAACAGTTAGACGCCCACGTCGCGCCGCTGCAGGGCCACAGCGCCCACGGCAATGAGCGCCGCCGAAATGCCCAGCAAGCCAACTGCGGCTCCCCAATCGGCGCCGTTCGTTACCGGCGAATTGCCGTAGGCCCAGTGGTAGGGCGAGAGGTTCAGCAACCACTCCATGTTCGGGCTCTGCCTGCCCACTGCGTTGAAAACGTACCCCAAGACGGCCACTGCCGCGCCGGCGGCAATCCCGTAGACCTTCCTGCCGGTCAGCGCCCCAAGGCACAAGGCAGCGGTTCCGCTGAGCAGTGCCAGCCCGGCGAACAGCACCACGGCTCCGGCGAGGTGCCCGACGGCGATACCCAGTTGCGCTGGACCGTTCAGTACCAGCACCAGGACGAAGACGAGCAGCGCCAGCGCGGCGACGCGGACCACCAGTGCCAGGGCCCGTTCCAGGACCACCTGGATGCGCGTGACGCTGTGGGCCAGCGTGAGCTCCAGCAGCCCGGATTCCTCGTCGCCGCCCACGGCTGCGGCACCCCAGCCCACGGATGCCAGGGACATGAGCAGGAAGCCGATCAGCCCGAACAGCGTGGCCTGGGTGTAGCCGGTTCCCGTGGCGATTTGGTCGTAGTTCAGGGCCTTGGTCATCCCCTGTGGCAAGGCATCGATCATCTGCTGCATCTGCGAGCTGCCCCCGATGGACGGGTAGAGAGGCAGGTACAGCAGGATGGCGCCTGTCAGTCCCAGCCCCCACGCGATGGTGGAGCGCCAGGAATCCGTCAGTGCCTTGGTGAAAAGGGGCAGGATCCTAGGCATGATGGGCTTCTTCCTTGGGTGCGGCGGCTTGGCCGGTGGCGGCCGGCGTGCCGGGTGAATGGTGGCCGTTGCCCTCGTAGTGGCCCGTGTAGAGCGTGAGCACGGCTTCTTCGAGGTCCGGTTCCTCCAACACCAGGTCAGTGAGTTCCAGCCGGGCCAACTCGCGCACCAGCGGTTGGACCTGGCCGGACAGGGTGGCAGTGGCCTCCACGGCAGAGCGGGAGGCGCCGTCGGGGGAAACTTCCCGCAGCGCCACATTGGCGACGCCCGGCACCCGGGCCAGCAGCGCGCCGACGTCGTGCGTTTCCGTTCCGGTGACGTTGAACTTCACCTGCCGCACGGCCGCGTTCCGCAGGGCTTCCACAGTGGAAATGGTGACGATGCCGCCGTCGCGCAGGATCGCGACAGCGTCCGCGGCCTGCTGGACTTCGCTCAGGACGTGGGAGCTGAGGAAAACGGTGGCGCCGTTGTCCACGGCCTCGCGGACCATGGCGTGGAATTCCTGCTGGACCAGTGGGTCCAGGCCACTGGTGGGCTCGTCCAGCACCAGGAGTTCGGGCCGGTGCATGAAGGCCTGGAGCAGCCCCAGCTTCTGCTTGTTGCCTTTGGAAAGCTTCCGGGTTTGCCGGTCCAGGTCGAGGTCCAAACGGTCTGCGAGCGCCTTGACGTGGGCGCGGTCCACGGGGCCGCTGATGGCCTCGAAGTGTTCCACGACGCGTCGGCCGGTGGTCCGGTTCTCCAAGTGCAGTTCGCCCGGAAGGTACCCGATCCGGCGGCGCAACGCGGTTCCGCCCCGGCGTGGATCCTGGCCCAGGACGGAGATGCTTCCTGCGCTGGGACGGATGATGTCCAGCAGGCAGCGCATGGTGGTGGTCTTGCCCGCGCCATTCGGTCCGATCACGCCGAACACTGTGCCGGCGTCCACGGCGAACTCCAGTCCGTGCAGGACTTCGCGGTGGCCGAACTTCTTACGCAACCCCTCGACGACGATTGCCTGGGTCACGGGGCATGCTCCCTTCGGTGGTGCTTGGTTGGTGGTGGAGGGCTTCGCGGGCCGATTCGAGGAACCGCGAGTCTGTGTAGAAACCGTGGGTGTAGATGTCCAGGGCGGGAAGGGTCAGGTGCCGCAGGAGTTCGGGGCCAATGCCATGTGGCTCGGAGACCGGCGTGCCGAGCGCCCGGGAAACATGCCGGCCCAGCATGAGCATGGACAGGCTGTTGGACGCGATGACCACGGCCGTGGCGCGGACGTCCTCGAAGGCGCGGATGGTGCCGGCTTTGATGCCTGTGTGGATGATGTCCTCCGTTTGGCTGACCACCCCGTCGAAGAAGGCATCTCCGGCGTCCGACTCGTCGCCCAGGGATTGGCGGATGTAGGCGATCTCGTCGGCGTACTCGTGCGGGTTGTTCAGGTAGTCCTGGATGAGGAGCCGGGTGGTCCCGGGGTCGGCCTTCTCGCGTCCCTGGCTGGCTGTTTGGGCCAGGACGTGCTGGTCGCAGACTTCGCGAAGGCCGGCTTTGCTGCCGAAGTGGTGGATCACCAGGCCGGGGCTCACTCCCGCCTCCGCTGCGACGGACCGGACGGTGGCGCGGGCAAAGCCGTCCCGGCCGAACAGGCCGATGGCGGCGTCCCGGATACGTGCCCGGGTGGTCAAATCCTCTGCGGTTGAACGCATGTTTCAAAGACTAAACACATGTTCAACCCGCCGCAAGAGCTTTCGGAAAATAACGATGTTGCACCAATGGCCGCGTCGATTAACAGGTAGGCGCCGCCGTCCAACATACTTGCCTGACTGTGTCCGGTGGGGAGGCAGCAGCCGGGCGTTCCGCCCAAGTTTTTATGGGGTAGCAGTATGGGTTCCACAGGGTCAAAAAGTGGCCATGCCCGCCGCGGGCTTTCAATCTGCGCAAGCCTTCTCTTGCTGGCCGGGGGTGTGTTTGGAACAGCGGTTCCGGCAGTAGCCACGGATACGCCGGCGCCGTCCGTGTCAGGTGCCATCGGCCAGTTGTACAACACGAGTGCCTGGGCGCGGAGCGTCCTGCTCAAGCCAACTGCCAAAGAGGAATGTGCGGCCTCCGGGTGCGTGCAGCGCTTCACCGGTGGAGACATCGCCTGGTCAGCCCGGACCGGTGCGCGGGTAGTGGTCAACGGTCCGGTCCGCACCGCATGGTGGGACAACGGCGGCCCGGCGGGATACCACGGCTACCCGACGACGGACACGGCCCTTGGCCTTCGCAACGGTGGCTCCAAGCAGGTGTTTGAACGCGGAGCCATCACGTCTTCTCCGGGTACCGGTGCGCAGCGCACCACAGGTGCCATCCATCTTGCCTGGGTCCGTTCGGGCACTGACAGCGGGTACCTTGGCTACCCCGTCACCGGGGAACGGACGGGACTGCCCGACGGCGGTGCGTACCAGGTCTTCGAGCGCGGCTTCATTGTGTGGTCGGCAGCCAGTGGGGCGCATCCCTCCATGGGGGCCATCCGTGGGCGCTGGCGGGAATCCGGCCTGGAGGGCGGAGAGCTCGGCTACCCCACCTCGGATGAGGCCGCCGGGCTGAAGAACGGGGGATCGGCGCAGCAATACCAACGCGGAACCATCGTTTGGTCTCCGGCCACCGGGGCCCGTGTGCTGACCGGGGCCATCCGGGCTTACTGGTCCTCAACGGGGGGACAGAACGGGGCGCTTGGTTACCCCGTGGGAGAAGAGAACCGCCAGGCGAATTTCGTGTACCAGCAGTTCCAAGGCGGCACCGTGTACTGGTCCGCGGCCACAGGAGCCCACTCCACCACGCATGGTGACATCCACAACCGCTACGTGGCACTTGGCGGCGGGGCGGGCCAACTGGGACTGCCGTTGACGGACAAGATTCCCAAGGCCGGGGGGCTGGTCCAGCAGTTCGCCAACGGCTGGCTGGTATGGGGTCCAGCCTCAGGAACCCGGATTGTCGGCCATCCAAGCTACAAAGTGTGGTCCGTGAACCCGGGCGACTTCGGCTGGCCCGTCCGCGACACCTGGACCGATTCCCGTGGCGACCACGTTGCCTTCCAAAAGCTGGAGACCATCTGGAACCAAACCACCCAGGAACTGTATTCGGCGGAGGCAGTGGATGCTTCCACGGCCGTAATCCTCGGAGACTCGCAGCTGGACCTCGACTCCTGGGGTGAACAGGGGGCCCGCGCGGCAGGCTACCCACGCCAGGTGGTCCGCAGTATCGGCGGGATGGGCTACGTCTCCGGGAGTTCGGTTGGTTCCGCGACGGACGCCGTCCTCCTGGACCGGATCCTCCTGCCGCAGGGGAACCCCGGAGTGGTGATAGTGAACCTGGGCGGCAATGATGCCCGGATCATGGCCACCGACGCCGCCATCCTTTCCCAGGCCGACAAGCTGTGGGATGAGCTGCGGCGTAAGTATCCGCGGAGCACCATCGTCATCAACGGCGTGCTCTCCCGCTACGATTCCACCCACTTCCAGCGCCGCTGGGTGGATGGCATGCTGATGCGCGAGGCCGCGCTCCGGGGCTGGCCGCACGTTTCCATGGCCGGCACCGCCACCATCGCCGGAGCAGACGGAAACTACCTGGACAACATCCACATGAACCAGACCGGCCATAACAAGGTGGCGCCACTCTACGCGTCGGCCCTGAAATACGTGCTGGGCAGGTAGGCACCCGGTGTCCGGCGGTTAGGCACTCCCGTCGCGGGGCCTGCTTTGCGTTCTTTGCAGCGCTGTTGGAGCGCACGGCGGGCCCCGCAACGGAGCAGGTTCCGTGGTTATTCCCGTTGACGCGGGAAGCGAACAAGCGGTCCCCGCACGGGACTTCCAGACCAGGGTCGCGTACGGTGGAATCATGGCTACAGTTGACATCACTGGAGAACAGTTCGCACAGACCATTGAGGGCAACGACATTGTCCTGGTGGATTTCTGGGCCGCCTGGTGCGGCCCGTGCCGCCAGTTTGCCCCCGTTTACCAGGCGTCGTCGGACAACCACTCCGACGTCTTCTTCGCGAAGGTGGACACCGAGGCCGAGCAGCAGCTCGCCGCCGAGGCAGGAATCACCTCCATCCCCACGCTGATGGCTTTCCGTGAAAAAGTCCTGGTCTTCTCGCAGCCAGGTGCCCTCAACGGTCCGCAGCTCGAGCAGGTCATCGAGGCCGTGAAGGGCCTGGACATGGAAGAGGTCCACGCCCACGTCGCCAAGCAGCGCGCTGCACAGGCCGAAGAAAACTAGAACTTCCCCGGCGATCGACGGGATCGCCGGAAACGCAATGAGGTCGCCGGATAATTCCGGCGACCTCATTGCGTTTGCAGCGACTTCGGGATCAGAGGCGTTCCAGCTGGACCGGCTCTGCCAGCAGGGCGCTCAGGGATTCGTTCAGGTCCTGGACGGCGATGCCCTTGGAGTGCTTCTCCAGCAGTTCCTCGGACTCCCAACGCTCGGTCAGGACGAGCTTCTCTTCGGTGGCTTCGGTCAGTTCGTAGCGGATGCAACCGGGCTCGTTGACCACCTCGTCGATCGCGATCTCGAGGGCGAGCTTCACACGGAAGAATTCGCCGTCATTGGGGATGAACGTTGCCTGCAGGTCGATGGGTGCACTCATGCCTTCAACACTACCGGGAGGACACGTTCACCTTTGAGCTGTTTACGGTTCTGTTGCGGGCGACGGCTTGGTAGCGTTCCGTCATGTTGTCCTACACCGCCGGTGACACTGACGTCCCGCTGCTTGAAGAGACCATTGGCGCCAATTTTGAACGCGTAGCCGCCCAGTTCCCGTTGCGCGACGCCTTGATAGAGGCTGCAGCCGCGCCGGGCGGGGAAGCCCGCCGCTGGAGCTACCAAAAGCTGAACGACGACGTCGACCGTCTCGCCCGCGCGCTGCTCGCCTTGGGCGTGGCCAAGGGAGACCGGATTGGCATCTGGAGTCCCAACTGCGCCGAGTGGACCATCCTGCAATACGCCACCGCCAAGGTCGGTGCTGTGCTGGTCAACGTCAATCCGGCCTACCGGAGCCACGAGCTGGAGTTCGTGGTGAAGCAAAACGGCATGCGGACGCTGGTCACTGCTCCCACGGACAAGAACAGCGACTACGTGGGCATGGCCAGGGCGGCCCTCGCCTCATGTCCTGAGCTCAAGGAATTGGTGTTCCTCCCCGGCGATCCGCTCCTGGGCCTGCGCTCCGGCGTACCGGAAACCGGCCACGAACTGACGTACGCCGAACTGCTGACCCGGGCCGACGCCGTCGGGCCTCCCGCGCTGCGCGAGCGGATGGCGCAACTGGACCCGCACGATCCCATCAACCTGCAATACACCTCCGGCACCACGGGGTTCCCCAAAGGTGCCACGCTGACCCACCACAACATCCTCAACAACGGACACTCCATCGGGCGGCTGCTCGGCTATACCGAACACGACCGTGTGGTGATTCCCGTGCCGTTCTACCACTGCTTTGGCATGGTGATCGGAAACCTCAACGCACTCAGCTTCGGTGCCGCCACGATTATTCCGGGGAGGGGCTTCAATCCGTCGGCCGCGCTGGAAGCCGTGCAGGACTTCGGCGGGACCTCGCTGTATGGCGTGCCCACCATGTTCATAGCCGAACTGGCGCTGGAAGACTTCGGATCCTACGATCTGTCCACGCTCCGGACCGGGGTCATGGCAGGCTCCCTGTGCCCCATCGAGGTGATGCGCCGGGTGATCGGCGAGATGCACATGGTGGACGTGGCCATTTGCTACGGCATGACGGAGACCTCGCCCGTTTCCACCATGACCCGCGCGGGCGACACCTTGGAACAGCGGACCACCACCGTTGGCCGCACCATGCCGCACCTGGAAAGCCGGATCATCGATCCTGGCTCCGGAGACGTGGTGGAACGGGGCGTAATCGGCGAACTGTGCACCCGTGGATACGCCGTGATGCAGGGCTACTGGGGCCAACCGGACAAGACCGCCGAGGCTATTGATGTCGACGGCTGGATGCACACCGGAGACCTCGCCCGCATGGACCAGGACGGGTACGTGGTGATCGAAGGCCGCATCAAGGACATGGTGATCCGGGGCGGGGAGAACATCTATCCGCGCGAGATCGAGGAGTTCCTGTATCTGCACCCGTCCATCCAGGACGTGCAGGTGATCGGCGTTCCGGATGCCACGTACGGCGAGGAGCTCATGGCCTGCATCATCCTCAAACCCGGGGCAGCCGCCCTCACTGCCGAGGACGTGGCGGAGTATTGCCGGGGCAAGCTGGCCCACTTCAAGATCCCGCGCTACGTGGATGTCCGCGAGAGCTTCCCCATGACCGTCTCCGGGAAGGTCCGGAAGATCGACATGCGCCAGGAAGCGGTGACGCGCCTCCACCTCTAATCAGTTGGTATTGCGCGCTATGGTACGGATACCGACCACAAGCCCGACGGCGGCAGTCGCCACGGCTGCCACCAGCCCCCAGAAAGTGTGGATACCGACGGTTCCGGCGAACAGTTCGCGTTCGGCATTGACCAGATAAGTCAACGGATTGAACAGGCTGGCTACCTTCATCCAGCCAGGGCCGGCTTCGATCGGGAGCATAATGCCGGACAGGATCATGAGTGGGAACAGCAGCGTTTGCTGGACGCCCCAGAAGATCCATTCCTTGTTCTGCGACACCAGCGCCAAGGCGTAGGACAGGGCCCCGAGCCCGATGCCGAAGATACCCAGGATCACCAGTCCCAACAGGACGTGAGCGGGATGAAACACAAAGCCGAACGGGATGCAGACCACTGAGATCAGCAAGCCCTGCACCACAAGCGGAGCCCATTCCTTCAGGGCCCTGCCCACCATCAGCGACGATCGCGAGAGCGGGGTGGCCAGGATCCGTTCATAGGAGCCGGTCATCAGCTCGTACTGGAGGTTGGAGCCGGTCATGGACGTGCCGAACAGGGCTATCATCACCACCACTCCAGGCAGGAACCACTGCAGCGTCGACTGGCCGCCGAACGCCGGTGCCCCTACGGCTGCTCCGAGCAGCGGCCCAAACAGGCCCAGGAATACCAGCGGTTGAATGAGGGAGAAGATCAGCGAGAAGGGGTCCCGCAATGGCAGGAGCATCTCCCGCCAGAAAACAAACCAGGTGTCGTTGAG
The DNA here is from genome assembly GCF_044769205.1 of Paenarthrobacter sp. NPDC090520. Lineage (NCBI taxonomy): Bacteria > Bacillati > Actinomycetota > Actinomycetes > Micrococcales > Micrococcaceae > Paenarthrobacter > Paenarthrobacter sp. NPDC090520. The sequence goes on along the minus strand of NZ_JBIVXM010000004.1, from coordinate 127,941 downwards.
GATTCCGCCGATCCGCGGTTTCTGAACCTCTGTTGCCAGGGTTACTGCTTGTCCGGCCATCAAACCTCAGCTCCTTCGCGCAAGCTCCGCCCGGTGAGTTCAAGAAAGACATCGTCAAGCGTGGGCGGCTTCAGTTCCAGTGACCGGGCGGGAGCACCGGCGTCGTGCATTTCCTTCAGCAGGACCGGCGCCAACTGGGCGCCCCGGGCAAGCCGCAGGCTGAACCGGACGACGCCGTCGTATGCGTTTTCCTGAACCTCGCCTTCGGTTGCAGCACGACCCAGGAGCCCCCGGACCTCGGCAGCTGAGCCGGCGGCCACTTCGACGGCCATCAGGTCCCCGGCGAGGTTGGCTTTGAGGCGGGCGGCGGTGTCATCGGCAATGATCGTGCCGTGGTCAATGACGATCACCCGTTCGGACATGGAATCCGCCTCATCCATATAGTGGGTGGTCAGCACAATGGTGGTTCCGTGCTCCTGGCGCATACGCATGATGTGTTCCCACAGGTTGGCCCGGTTTTGCGGGTCCATCCCGGTGGATGGCTCATCGAGGAAGAGCAGCCCAGGCGAATGCATCAGGCCCAATGCCACATCCATGCGCCTGCGCTGGCCGCCGGAGAGCTTGATTACCGTTCGCTTGGCGAGATCGGTGAGGTCCAGTGAAGACATGAGGGATTCGGCCCGGGCTTTGGCGTCGGCGGTGTTCATGCCATGGAAGCGGCCCTGCATGATGAGCTCGTCGATCACACGGTAGCTGTGGCCGCCGCCGTTGCCTTGGCCAATGTAGCCAATCTTCGCCCTGACTCCGGCGGGATCCCGGCCAACGTCGATACCGGCTACCGTGGCCCTTCCCGAGGTGGGTTTCAACAGAGTGGTGAGCATTCGCAGGGTGGTCGATTTTCCGGCCCCATTGGGGCCCAGGAACGCGACGAGTTCGCCCGGCGCGACGTCGATGTCCACCCCCTTGACCGCCTCGACTGTTTCCTTCTTGACGGTGAAAGTCTTGGTGAGCTGCTGGGTATGGATCACGGTGGCTCCCGGGGCTGGGCTGGCACTGCTGGGGTCCTTTGGACGCCACGCTATACCCGCCGCAGGGCACCGTAAATACTCCTGCGGACAAGTCCCGTCCGCATTGACTGCTTAGTGGGAGCGGTGGTCCTGGACCGTCATGCGGGGGCCGAACGTGGGTTTCCGGAAGCCGCTCAGGTAAAGCATGCGGACCAGCCGTTGCCGTTGCCCCCGCCAGGGTTCCAGGAGTTGGAGCATCCCGGCGTCGTCCGTCTTTCGGCCGGTCAAGGCGTACCCCACGTAAGCCGCCAAATGGTAGTCACCCACGGAAATCGAATCCGGGCAGCCATGGGTCCGCTGCACCACCTCGGCAGCCGTCCAGATGCCGATGCCAGGAATGGTCTGCATTTTGGCTCCGGCTTCAGCAGCGCTGAGCGCACCCAGGCGTTCAAGCCCGACGGCGGACTGCAGCGCCCGCATCACCGTGGCCGAACGCTGTGGTCCCACGCCGGCCTTGTGCCACTCCCATGAGGGGACGGCAAGCCACTGCCGGGCCGTGGGCGGAACCAGGAGGCCCTGCGGTGCTACCCGGCCCGGTGCTTTGGTGCCGTAGCGGTACATCAGATACCGGTACCCGCGGCGCGCCTCCAAAGTGGTGACCTTTTGCTCCAAAATGGTGGGCACCAGTGAATCGACCACCCGCCCGGTGGAGGGCAGCCGCAAAGCCAGGTTCCGGCGTCGTGCTTCAGTGACAAGGCGGGGGAGGGTGGAATGGAAGGCGGGCTCGTCGAAAGCTGCCCAATCGTCGTCGGCGCCCAACAGGCGCGGGACACCGGCGATGGCGTCTTCCGCACCTGGACCCCAGGCCTGTGCGTCCACCCATGAGCCGGACCCCAAACCGCCGGAGGAAAGCCGCAGCGTCACAGGTCCGGAAGCGGTAGTGAATGCCAGCCAGTATCCGCTGGGGTGGGCTGCGAAGGAAGGGTCGCCGTTGCCTCGCTGCAGCGGGAACAGCGTTTGATCCAGGCGGTAAGGGGATCCCGGATGCCACCTGAGCGATGCGTCCGCCGCGGCCGCAACAAGCGGCGGAGCTTCAGCAATGGTCATGCTTTCATGGTCCCATGCCGGGCTGACAATTTGCCCCGTGAAGCCCTTACCGCCGCTGGGGTACGCGGCTAGACTCCCTGATGTGGCGTGGAACAGGCCGCGCCACCCCAGGAAAATCCCCAGGAACAAGGAGCGCCAGCCATGGCCGCGATTGTGCATTTCGAAATTCCCACGGACAACAAAGAACGGGCCAACACCTTTTACCAGAGCACCTTCGGCTGGAACCTCAGCCCCATGCAGGGGATGGACTACACGATCGCCCTCACCACCGACTCTGATGAGCAAACCGGCATGCCCAAAGAGCCTGGGGCCATCAACGGAGCCCTCTTTCCCCGGTCGGAGAACCTGAAAACGCCTATCCTCACCATTGATGTTGACGACATCGACGCCGCCCTCGGCCAGGTGGAACAGGCCGGCGGTTCGGTGGTGCAGGGCAAGGACGCCGTGCCAACCATGGGTTGGTACGCGTACTTCAAGGACACGGAAGGCAACATCCTGGGACTGTGGCAGACGGACCAATCCGCGGGAAGCTAAGCAGATGCGGCTGGCCCGGGAGGCCCCGGAACGGGCCGATCCCGGGCAGACGGTAACTTTGTACCTATGAAGTACGCCCAGTCCGTGTTGGACCTCATCGGCAATACACCGCTCATCAAGCTCAACCACATCACGGACGGGATCAAAGCCACAGTCCTGGTGAAACTCGAGTACGTCAACCCCGGTGGATCCATCAAAGACCGGATCGCCGTGAAGATGATCGAGGACGCTGAAAAGGACGGCCGGCTCAAGCCGGGCGGAACCATCGTTGAACCGACCTCGGGCAACACGGGCGTGGGGCTGGCCCTCGTGGCCCAGCAAAAGGGCTACAAATGCGTATTCGTGGTGCCGGACAAGGTGGGCGAGGACAAACGTGCCGTCCTGCAGGCGTATGGCGCCGAGGTCGTGGTGACGCCCACCGCCGTCGCTCCCGACAGCCCGCACAGCTACTACGGTGTGTCCGACCGGCTGGTCCGCGAGATTCCCGGTGCCTTCAAGCCGGACCAGTTCTCCAACCCCGCCGCGCCGGGCAGCCACTTCGAGTCCACCGGGCCGGAGATCTGGCGGGACACGGATGGCCGCGTCACGCATGTGGTGATCGGGGCCGGAACCGGCGGCACCATCACCGGCACAGGCCGGTTCCTCAAGGAAGTTTCGGCGGAGCGCCCCGAGTCCGACGGCGGCCGGGTCAAGGTCATCGGAGCGGACCCGGCGGGCTCGGTCTACTCAGGCGGGACCGGACGGCCCTACTTTGTTGAGGGCGTCGGGGAGGACATGTGGCCGGACAACTACGACCAGTCCGTCCCGGACGATGTCATTGCCGTCTCCGACGCTGACTCCTTTGCCATGACCCGGCGCCTGGCCCGCGAGGAAGGGCTGCTGGTGGGCGGCTCGTCCGGCATGGCCGTGGTAGCTGCCCTGCAGGCCGCCAAGGACCTGGACGAATCCGCCGTGGTGGTGGTGATCCTGCCGGACTCCGGCCGCGGATACCTGGCGAAGATCTTCAACGACCAGTGGATGCGCTCCTACGGCTTCCTCTCCGGCGGCGAAGAAGCGTCAGTTGGCGAGGTGCTGAAGTCCAAGACCGGAGAATTGCCGGACCTGGTCCATATCCACCCCAACGAGTCCGTCCGCGATGTCATCAACATCATGAACGAGTTCGGCGTCTCCCATATCCCTGTCCTAACGCAGGAGCCGCCCGTGGTGATGGGCGAAGTGGTTGGTGCCGTGGATGAGCGGAGCCTCACCTCCAAGCTGTTCAAGGGCGAAGCGAAGCTCACGGACAAAATCGCCGAACACATGGGCGAACGCCTGCCCGTGATCGGCTCACTGGAGACCATTTCCGCCGCGCGTGAGCTGCTGTCCGACGTCGATACCGTCATGGTCACGTTCGCCGGAGCCCCCGTGGGGATCCTGACGCGCCACGACCTGCTCGCGTACCTGAGCAACTAAGCGCCGAGCCAGAAGCACAGAAAGAGGAGCCTTCATGTCTGCCAACACCAACGCAGGTTTCAACACGCGCGCCGTCCACGCCGGCCAGGACTTCGAACCCCGTACCGGTGCCGTGGTGCCGCCGCTGCACTTCAGCTCCACGTATGCCCAGGACGGCATTGGGGGCCTGCGCTCCGGCTACGAGTATGGCCGCGGCGGCAACCCCACCCGTGACGCCTTGCAGGAGCAGCTCGCGGCACTCGAAGGAGGCACGGCCGCCTTTTCCTTCGGATCCGGGCTCGCTGCCGAAGATTCGCTGATCCGTGCCATCGCACGGCCGGGCGACCACATTGTGCTCGGCAACGACGCCTACGGTGGAACCTACCGGCTCATCAACCGGGTCCTCGGCGACTGGGGGATCGGCAACACTCCCGTTGACATGTCCGACCTCGACGCCGTTGCGCGCGCCGTGGCGGCGAACCAGACCCGCATTGTCTGGGTGGAAACGCCGTCCAACCCGATGATGAAGATCACGGACATCGCGGCGCTCGCCACCGTAGCGCACGACGCCGGTGCCCTCCTGGTGGTGGACAACACCTTCGCTTCTCCCTACTTGCAGACCCCGCTCGCCTTGGGTGCCGACGTCGTGGTCCACTCCACTACCAAATACATTGGTGGCCACTCCGACGTGGTGGGTGGCGCGATCGTGGTCAAGGACGCCGAGCTGGCGGAGAAGATCGGTTTCATCCAGTTCGCAGTGGGTGCCGTATCAGGACCCATGGACGCTTTCCTGACCACCCGAGGCCTCAAGACGCTCGGCGTGCGGATGGACCGGCACAGTGAAAACGGCCAGGCAGTTGCCGAGTGGCTCCTGACGCGCCCCGAGGTGGAGGCCGTGCTCTACCCGGGCCTCCCGGACCACCCGGGCCATGATCTCGCCGCGAAGCAGATGAAGAAGTTCGGCGGCATGGTGTCCGTCCAGTTCAAGGGTGGGGAAACGGCGGCGCGCACTGTGGCCGAATCCACGTCCGTGTTCACGCTCGCGGAATCCCTGGGCGGCATCGAGTCCCTCATGAACTACCCGTCCGAGATGACCCACGCCTCGGTCAAGGGCACCGCACTGGCCGTCCCCGTGAACCTCCTGCGCCTTTCCTGCGGGATCGAGGAATCAGAGGACCTGATTGCCGACCTTGAACAGGCTTTCGCCAAGATCAGCAATGGCTAGGACCGTGGCATCTTCTACACCTGCGGTTTCCCAACCGGCGACGCGTTCCACGGCCAAGCGCGGCTGGATCCTGACCATGGCCGCCGCGCTGACACTGGCCGTGGCGGTCTGGTTCCTGTACACGGACTACGAGCCGGCGCTGAACGACTTCGAGGTTTACTACTACGGTGGCGGAAGGGTCCTTGCAGGCGGCGACCTGTACGCCGTCCGCGATGGCCTGCCGTTTACCTACCCGCCCTTCGCTGCGTTGCTGTTCACGGGACTGGCCGCACTGGGTTTCTTCGGTGGGAGCCTGGTCTTCATCCTCGCAGCGCTTTTTGGGGCCGGCGTGGTGGCCGCCTGGCTGGCTCGCCACTACTTCTTCGGCCTGACCTCCTGGCGGGTGGCATTCGCCGACTACCGGTTCCGGACCACTGCGTTGCTGGGGACAGGGGCCATCCTGCTCCTGGGTCCGTGGCGCGATACGTTCGTCTTCGGCCAGATCAACATTGTTTTGATGGGCGTCATCCTGGCCGACTTCGCCCTGCACGGTAAGTCCCGGGCCGGTTTGATCCGTTGGCCTGCCGGATTGCTGATCGGCATGGCGGCAGGTGTGAAGCTCACGCCCCTCGCGTTTGGCCTCTACTTCCTGGTACGCAAGGACTTTAAGGCCCTGGGGTGGATGGCCGCCGGGTTCTTTGGATCGATCGCCTTTGCCTGGGCCGTCTTGCCGCAGGCGTCCTTGGCGTTCTGGACGCAGATCCTGCCTGACACGGGACGTATCGGTGGGCCTGGCTACGTGGACAACCTGTCGCTCAAAGGCCTCCTGATCCACTTCGGCATGCCTGATTCCTCAACCACCAGCCTGGTATGGCTGGTCCTGTCCCTGGGGCTGGCAGCCCTTGCCGCCTTGATCATCAAGTGGGCCGTGGACGTCGAGGAGAACTTCGTGGCAGTCTCAGCCACTGCCGTGTTGATGCTGCTGGTCAGCCCGGTTTCGTGGTCCCACCACTGGGTGTGGGTTGCCGTTGCGCTGCCGAGCATGGCCTTCGCGATGCACCGGGTGCCTTCCCGCAACGGCCGGATGCGGACGGCGGGCTGGATCATTGTGGCCTTCTCCACTATTGCCTTCTACATGACCCCCAAGAACCTGGCCGTGTGGGCGGGAGCCGCCGAATGGGGGAAGGATCCGCAGACGCAATGGCAGCTCATGGTGTCCAGCCTGGGCGTGGTGTGCGGGATCGCGATGATGGTGTACTGGGCACTTGCCTACCACCCGTCCCGGGCCGGGCTGAGGAACGGGTTGCCGGGACCTGTCGTCGAGCCCCGGTAGCCCAGCCGAGCCGTCACCACTGACTTTGGCGACAGCTGGCCGGCTGAGCAATCGAATGAGGTTGCTTTCACACTCCCGGCCCGGCAAAGAAGGTCGCGAAGGTACGCCCATCTAGCTTTCTTTAGAAAAGTCAGCTAGCTTTCAGGGTATGCCTTTGCGATCTGACTGGTCTGCACGCACCTGCAGCCTTGCCCGCGGCCTCGATGTCCTCGGTGACCCCTGGGGAAGCCTCGTCCTCCGCGAGGTCTTTTTCGGGAACGGCCGGTACGACGCCATCAAAAAACGCCTGGAAGTGGCGGACAATGTGCTGAGCAAGCGGCTTGGCTGGCTGGTGGAGTCCGGACTCCTGGCACAGCGGCCCTACAAGGACGGCGCACGGACCAGGCAGGAGTACGTCCTCACGCCCAAGGGGGAGGACTCGCTCCCGGTCCTCAACGCCATCATCATCTGGGCCGAGAAGCACCTGGATGCGCCCAACGAGGTTTCGCATATGCGGGTCATCCACACCGACTGCGGCAAGCCAACCTCGTCGGCGGATACGTGCACCCACTGCGGTGCGGCACTGACTGCCGCCAACACCAGCTGGCACAGTCTCAAGCGCAGCGAACAGCCCATGCCGCTCGCCGTCGCGCCGCCCGCGGCCTACGAACACGCCGAAACGGAGATCCCCGCATGACCGCGCCCGAGACCACCGAAGTTCCCACCCGCAAGCGGCGCCGGCTCCACCCTGCCTGGATCGTCGCTGCCGTCGCGTTCCTTGCCCTCGTAGGGGCTGCGGGATTCCGTGCCGCACCGGGCGTCCTCATGGTTCCGTTGCAGCAGGAATTCGGCTGGTCCACCACGGTGTTGTCCCTGGCAGTCAGCATCAACCTGGTCCTCTTCGGCCTGACGGCACCGTTTGCGGCGGCCTTGATGGAGCGCTTCGGCATCCGAAGGGTCACTGCGATTGCCCTGTGCCTCATCGGTTTGGGATCTGCACTGACGGTGTTCGTCAACCAGTCGTGGCAGATTCTCCTCACGTGGGGTCTGCTCATCGGGCTGGGCACCGGTTCCATGGCCCTCGTGTTTGCCGCAACCATCGCCAACACATGGTTCGCCAAGAGCCGCGGACTGGTGATCGGCATCCTCACTGCAGGCAGTGCGGCCGGCCAGTTGGTCTTCCTTCCCTTCATCGCCATGCTGGCCCAGGATCCCGGCTGGCGCGGGGCCTCGCTGCTCATCGCCGCCGGTGCGCTCGCCGTAGTTCCGCTGGTGCTGCGGTGGCTGCGGAACTCGCCCTCCGACGTCGGCGTCCTGCCCTACGGTGCGGAACCCGCTTTGGAAAGCACGACGGCGGCCCCCGCCGCTGCGGACAGCCCTGCGGTTAAGGGGGACTCACCGAACGCGGCAGTCCGGGCGCTCCAGGTCCTCAAGCGCGCCAGCAAGGTCCGTACCTTCTGGGCTTTGGCTGCAGGCTTCGCGATCTGCGGGGCCACCACCAACGGTCTGATCGGTACACACTTCATTCCTTCGGCCCACGACCACGGCATGCCCGAAACGACGGCCGCGGGCCTGCTGGCCGTCGTCGGAATCTTCGACATTGTGGGGACCATCGCTTCCGGTTGGCTGACCGACCGGTTCAACCCCCGTATTTTGCTGGCTGTCTACTACCAGTTCCGGGGCATCGGACTGCTGGTGCTGCCGCTGTTGCTGGGCTCGTCCGTTGAGCCAAGCATGATCATCTTCGTGGTGGTGTACGGGCTGGACTGGGTGGCCACCGTGCCTCCGACTGCCGCGATCTGCCGCCAGGTGTTCGGGGCCGACGGCTCCGTGGTTTTCGGCTGGGTGTTCGCCGCACATCAGCTTGGTGCGGCTGCGGCCGCCCTGCTTGCCGGATACATCCGCGATGCCACCGGACACTACAACTACGCCTGGCTGGGGGCAGCCGCGATGTGCACGGTGGCTGCCGTGATCAGTGCGACGATCCGCAAGGACGCTGCCCGGAAAGAACCTGTAGCCGTTCAGTAGCCACGTTGTGGGGCCCGCTTTGCGCGCTATCTTCGTCCGAAAGCGCGCAGAGCGGGCCAGGCAACCTTCGTCTACAGCCGGGTCACGCGGAACGTCAACGTCCGGGCTTCGGGCCGGAGCGTGAAGTCGGGCCACACGTCCGGACCGCAGGCCCGGGACCCCAAACCATGCTGGGCGGCGTCCAGATACAGGTAGCTGCCGCTGCTGGATGGCAGTTCGTGTGGATGCGCTGCTCCCGAGATTTCCTGGGCCGTGTGCCGGGTGAGAGTGAAGCCCGGCAAGCGATCCCTGGAGTCCGGCAGGGCCTCAAACCCAAGCCACGGAGAGCCGGCGTTGTGCAGTTCCAGGGATCGGACGCTGGAGCGGTGGCCGGACTCCTGCGGCTTGGAATAACGGACGGACAGTTCATCGATGCCGGAGGAGTAACGCCCTACGAGTGCTGAGTGGACGCTGTCCGGATACGACTCCCGTGGACCGCTTCCGAACCAGGAGGCGTGATCCACGGACGCCGGCAGGTCGAGACGAACGCCCACCCGGGGCCACACCATGTCCCAGCCCGAGCCCGGCACGATCTCCAGGCGCAGCCAGAGCCCGCCTTCGCAGAGTTGCCATTCTTCGGCAACGGACACCCACTGGCGGCTGTTGGCAGCGGAGTACCGGGTCCGCTTGTGAATGCTGTCTGTGCCTGCCGCGACTTCCTCAACTCGGCCAACCAAGCGGTCCAACCCAGCTTTGCGCCACGTCTCCGCGAGTGAAGGAGCCGGGACGCCGTCGCCGTTGTTGAGCCACGGATCGGCGGGGTCGTAACTGCCACGCCCCGCGCCGGCGTCGTTATCGGTGGGTGCCCGCCACAGTTCCAGGCGCGGCCCGGCTACCGGGAGGCCGGCCAGTTCAACAAGCTTTCCGCCGTGGAATGTTGCCGGCCCCAGGGAGAGAGTGCCGGCCGGAATGCCCGTGGGGCTGGAGATAGGCATGGGGCGGGGTCCGGTCCTTCGGTTTCGGGGCCGGACGGGTTGCAGCTGGGCAGCGGAGACCACGTGACCGGCATCCGCCCACTCGGTGTCTTTGCGCAGCACAACCTCGGCCGTGAACCACTGTTCTCCGTCACTCCCGGACGCAACCGGAGGGACGTCAAAGCGCGCCGTTTCGCCGGCACCAAGCGGCTGACCGGCTGCATTGACCGCTTCGAGTTCGCCCGAAGAGGTCACATGGCCGTCTGTTTCCCATCGCCAGCGAATCACGACGTCGGATGCATCCGCCGAGTGCCGCAGGTTGGCGAGCGTCAGGACCTGGTGCGTCCCGCCGTCGTGCGGTTCAGGCAAGAAGCCCACGCGCAGGGGAGCCACAACCTGCTTGTACTCGAACAGGCCGGGACTTGGCGTCGAGTCGGAGAGGACCATTCCGTCCATCACGAAGTTGCCGTCGTGGACCACCTCGCCAAAATCGCCACCATAGGCGAAGAACTCCGTACCATCCGCGGCTGTGGTGCGGATGCCATGATCGCGCCACTCCCAGACAAAGCCACCGTGCAGGCGCGGGTAGCGGTCCACGAGCTCCTGGTACTGGTCGATCGCCCCGGGACCGTTGCCCATCGCGTGCACGTATTCGCACAAGATGAACGGCTTGGTGCGTTGGCGCGCCGATTCAGCGGCGGAGCAGCCCAGCAGCAACGCACCCGTATCATCGCGGCCAATTGACGCGGTCTCCGGCACGGAGGAGTACATCCTCGAGTACACGTCCGTGTAGGCGCCGGTGTAGTCGCCTTCGTAGTGGACCGGCCGCCCGGCGTCGCGGGCATGCGTCCAGGCGGACATGGCCGCCAGGTTGGAACCGGTCCCCGACTCGTTGCCCAGGGACCACATGACGATCGAGGGATGGTTCTTGTCCCGCTCAACAGTCCGTTCCATCCTGTCCAGCAGGGCCGCACGCCAGGCAGGATCGTCGCTGGGATTCCCCGCCCAGCCCTGTGCCTCGAAGCCGTGCGTCTCCAGGTCGCATTCCAGGATGACCCAAAAGCCGAGCTCATCGGCGAGGTCCAGCAGCCGCGGGTGGGGCGGGTAGTGGCTGGTGCGAATGGCGTTGACGTTGAACCGCTTCATCGTGGCCAGGTCCTCGCGGGCGAACGCCTCATCGAAGACCCTGCCCCGGTCCGGGTGGGTTTCGTGCCGGTTCACTCCGTTGAAGACCACCCGGCGGCCATTGACCAGGAAGCGGTCGCCTCGGATCTCCACAGTGCGGAAGCCCAGCCGCAGCGTGATGGTCTCGGCCTCGCTGCTTACGGTGGCCGAATACAGCCGCGGCAGTTCCGCGGACCAGGGCTCGACGGCGGCGATCGCCACCGGGGCGACGTCGGCAGGCGAGTTCCAGACGACGTCGACATCCAACTCAGGTACCGTCAAACGGATCGGGAACGCGGCCGGGGATGCGGTAATTTCCGGCTCGATGGTTCCTCCGCCGGTGCTCGAATACCCCGTGCGCAGCCACACGTCCTCGATTCCTCCGTGCGGCCGGGCATACAGCGTCACATCGCGGAAAATCCCCGGCATCCACCACTGATCCTGGTCCTCGACGTAACTGGACGCCGACCATTGATGGACGCGGACCGCGATCAGGTTGGTCCCTGTCCGCACCGCATCCGTGACGTCGAACTCCTGGGCCAGCCGGCTGCCCGCGCCGACGCCGATCTCCACGCCGTTAACCCATACCTTGTAGCGGGATTCAACACCATCGAAGCGCAACACAACCCGTTCGGCCGAGGCCCAGTCGGCGGCCAGTTCGAAGGTCCTCCGGTAATCTCCCGTCGGATTTTCGTCCGGTACGAACGGTGGATCGATGGGGAACGGGAACTGGACATTCGTGTAGATGGGCCGTCCGTACTGGCCGTCTCCTTCCAGGACCCAGTGGGCGGGAACCGGCATCTGGTCCCAGCCTGAGTCGTCCAGGCCTTCGGCCGCAACGCCTTCTGTGCTCTCGCCGTGGGGAAGGACTCCGTGCCCGCCGGGTGTTCCTGGCGCTCCGGGCAGGAGACGGAATCGCCACTGTCCGTTCAATGACAGGGTGGGCGCATTGGTGTGCAGCCACGAGCGTGCGGGTAAACGGTTGCCTGATCCGGGGCCTGGATCGGTGATGTAGGCAGTCTCTGGGGACACGGTCATTACTTGACGGCTCCTTCTGTCAGCCCGCCGCGCCAGAAGCGCTGCAGGACGATCATCGCGATGCTGAGCGGGATGATGGACAACAACACCCCGCCGGTAGTGAGTTCGTAGAATTCGGGCAAACGGTCAACCTGGCTGAGCCAGTTGTTCAGGCCGAGCGTGATGGGGTAGAGATCGGAATCGGACAACATGACAAGCGGCAGGAAGTAGTTGTTCCAGATACCCACCAGTTGGAACAGGAATACGGTGACCAGGGCCGGAGTGAGGACTTTGAGGCCGATCGTGTGGAAGATCCGCAATTCCCCGGCACCGTCGATCCTCGCTGCTTCGATCAAGGCAGTGTCCACCGTGGCGTCCGCGTAGATCCGGCACAGGAAAAGACCGAACGGTGAGACCAAGGACGGAAGCAGCACGCTCCAGTAGGTGTTGGCGAGCCCCATCTGGCTGAACAGCAGGAACAACGGGAGGGCCGTAGCCGTGCCGGGAACCAGGACGCCGCCAAGAATGGTTCCGAACACGAGGTTCCTGCCGCGGAATTGGTACTTGGCCAGTGCGTACCCGCCGGCGGCCGCGAAGTAGGTTGCCAGCAGGGCGCCCGCACCGGCGTAGATGGCCGAGTTCAGGAACCAGCGGCCGAAGATGCCGCCGTCGTAGCTCAGGACCTTGCCGAGATTCTCCCCGAGGGCGAACGTGGGAGCGAACCAGAACCCGTTGGTGGAGAACAGGTCCGCCGTGGATTTGGTGGAGGCTACGAAAACCCAATACACGGGGATGAGGAAGTAAAGGGCGACCACCACCAGGATGGCCGTGACGATGATGGTTGATGAATGACGGCGGCCTGCCGAACGGTCCGGGCCTCTCGCCGGCCGTTTGACCGGCCCGGCGGTACCGGCTGTGGAGGCTTTGGTTTTGCTGGTGGCTGTTACGGTCATGATGACTTCCTGTTCGTGAATGCGAGGAAGGCGAAGGACAGGGCGAAGGCTGCGACGGCGATGATGACCGATTGCGCGGCCGCGACGTTGTAGTCGTTGTAGGCAAACGCCGTGGTGTAGGCGCTGAGGTTGGGCGTGTACTGGCTGTCGATCGCAGGCGCAACCGTCTTGAGGACCTGCGCCTCGGCGAACAACTGGAGGGTGCCGATGATGGAGAACACGGTGGTCAGGACCAGTGCCGGGCGAATCAAGGGGAGCTGGATGCTCCAGGCGACCCGCCAGCTTGAGGCGCCATCGACTTTGGCGGCCTCGTACAGTTCACCGGGAATGGCTTTCAGCTGGGCCACGATGATGAGCATGTTGTAGCCGGTGTAGCTCCACGTCACGATGTTGGCGATGGACCACAGGACGCTGTTGGCGCCGAGGAAGTCGGGCGTGATGCCGACGATCTTGGCTGCATCGAACAATGGACTGAGCCCCGGCACGTACAGGAAAGACCACAGAATGGTGGCGATGACTCCGGGAACGCCGTAGGGCAGGAAGTAGGCGGCCCGGAAGAAGCCGGGCCAGCGGGCGGAAGCCGATTCGAGGAGCAGGGCCAGGATGGTGCAGAGGACGATCATCACCGGCACCTGGACAATGCCAAAAAGGAGCATCCGGCCGATCGAGGCCACAAAACTGCCGTCACCCAGGGCGAGGGCATAGTTGCTGAAGCCGGCGAACTCACTGGTGACACCTGCTTCACCGAACAGGCCGCTGCGCGTGACCTTGGTGAAGCTGGAGCCGACGGCGGCCAGGATGGGCAGCACGAAAGTCAGGGCAAAGAGTGCCAGAAAGGGGGCCAGCAGGATCCAGGGTGCGCGGGTGGCGGCGCCGTTGCGCTTGCTCCGGTTCGTCGACGGTCCCGGACGCTGCGCTTTAGGCGAAGGACGGGTAGTGGTGGTCATGCCGATTCCTTCCGGATGGTGAGCCCCTTGTTCTTGAAGACGCTGATGATTTGCTGCTCTGACGCCACCACGGAGTCCACCAGGCTGGTGCCCGAGGCCTTCTTGCGGAAACCGTCGCTGAGGATGTTGAACGACTGCTGGGTGACCGGCCACCAGGACCATTCGGTGTTCTGCTGCTTGGTAGCGGGTACGAAGACTTCCTCGTTGTAGCGCTGTCCGCCGAAGAACTCCGAGGCCTGCTGCCGCGGGGTGCCTATGAACTCCGGATTGGGCGACCAGCCGATGCCGCTGTACTTGATCTCCGCGTCGATGCCTTCCTTGGACGTCGTGAGCCACACCGCGAAGTCGAGGGCTTCCTTGGGATGCTTGCTGTTGGCAAGGACAGCCGCCGAGGAACCGCCGAGGTAGGTGGAACCAAAACCGCTGCCGCCCCATGTGGGCATGGGAGCCACCTTCCATTTGCCCGAAGCTCCGCTGACTCCCTCAATGAGGGCATCGCCCCAACTGCCTGTGATGGTTGAAGCAATGCCACCCTTGGCCGCAGCGGCAAACCACGCAGGGGAGAAGGCTCCGTAGGCGGTGTTGACGATGTCCTGGTCAATGGCCCGGTCAAAGAAGCGGGCGGTGTCCAGGGTGGCGTCGTCGGTCATGTTGATGACCCAACCGTTCTCCTCGGGACGCAGCCAAACGGCTCCTGCCTGGGACGCGTACGAAGCAAAGGGCGAAGCGTCGCTGATGGGGAAGCAGTCGATGTAGGCATCCTTCGATCGGAGTTCCTTTCCCAGGGCCGCCCACTCATCCCAGGTTGCAGGTGTCTTTCCGCCCACGGACTCGAGGATGGCCGGCTGGTAGAACAGGGCCATGGGTCCGGAGTCCTGGGGGATGCCGTAGACACCTCCTGCGTAGCTCACCTGGTTCCACAGCGTCTTGTCGTAGAGGTGGGCGTGATCGTTGGCGCCATACCGGGACACATCAACCAGACCGTTCACCAGGAGGAACTCGGGAATCGATCGGAGTTCCACCTGGGCAAGGTCCGGCCCGCCGCCGGCTGCCAGGGCTGAGTAAAGCTTTTGGTACCCGCCTGAGTTGCCGCCGGGAATCCAAACCACATCCACCTGAACGCCGGGGTTTTTGGCGTTCCAAATGTCGGCCACCTTCTGGAAGTCCTTGAGCCACGCCCAGTAGGTGAGCCGCACGGACCCTTCCGCGGGCGGGATGGTGGCCAGGGTATTGACTGACTGGGTTCCGGGGGTTGCGCACCCTGCCAGGAAGCCCATGGCGGCAGTACCCAGTCCGGCGCCAAGCAGTTGTCTTCGCGTGAGAGCGGTCATGTGCCTTCACCTCTTTGTGTCGGTTAGTGAGGCCGTTGGGCGCAGGGAGGAGACACCCATCCGACGGCCGAATGTGACCACGGTAACACAAAAGTCGAGTGACTACTCGAAATTCGTGGTAGCCGGCATATCCGCCTGTACACTGGCATGCCATGACCACAAAGGAAGGGAACCGCTCGGGGCGACGCGGTCCCTATGCCAAGTCGGAGGCCCGCAGGCGGACGATTTTGGATGCCGCCCATGCGGTTTTTGCGGCCAGGGGCTACCGCGGAGGGTCCTTGCAGGAAGTTGCTGACCAAGCCGGCATGAGCCAGACCAGCCTGCTGCACTACTTTCCTTCGAAGAGCGATCTGCTCATGGCAGTCCTTGCCCGGCGCGACGAGATCACGGAGACAGCAAACCCGGCGGACATGGCGGAGGGCTTCGCCGAGGTGGTGTTCCGGACGGCGAAGTACAACGAGGACATTCCAGGGGTCATTGAGCTGTACACAGTGCTGTGCGCGGAGTCCCTGACGGAAGGGCACCCTGGCCGGGAGTACTTCATGGATCGCTTCGACCGCCTGCGCAGGAGTTACACCCGGCGGTTCACGGAACTGCAGGGCGAAGGAAGGCTGCGGCCCGGGGTCGAACCAGCGCAGGCGGCAGCATCATTGGTGGGGCTGTGGGACGGACTGCAGACGCAGTGGCTCTTGGCCCCCGATGAGATTGACGTCGCGCAGGGTCTCCGTGGATTTTTCGAGCTGGTTCTCCTGCCGGAACCGGTAGCCGGTCCGGATTCAGGCAAGTAGGCCCATTGCGGGGCCACTCGAAAGCGCGCAGAGCAGGCCCAGCAACGCATGGGATCAGCCGCGGAAGGCCCCGATGCCCGTGATGTGCTGGCCGAGGATCAGGGTGTGGACTTCGTCCGTGCCCTCGTAAGTCCGGACGGACTCCAGGTTGTTCGCGTGCCGGAGCGGTGAATAGTCCAGGGTGACACCATTGCCGCCCAGGATGGTGCGTGCTTCACGGGCTATGGCGAGTGCTTCGCGGACGTTGTTGAGCTTCCCCACGGAGATCTGGTGCGGTTCAAGGCGACCCGCGTCCTT
Source organism: Paenarthrobacter sp. NPDC090520 (assembly GCF_044769205.1). Taxonomy (NCBI): domain Bacteria; kingdom Bacillati; phylum Actinomycetota; class Actinomycetes; order Micrococcales; family Micrococcaceae; genus Paenarthrobacter; species Paenarthrobacter sp. NPDC090520. The sequence goes on along the minus strand of NZ_JBIVXM010000004.1, from coordinate 111,868 downwards.
GAGCCTGCCCAGATGAAGGGCAAGCAGGGTTCCCTTCTGGATTTCCAGAAGCATGTTCACGAGCTTCTCCTGCGTGAGCTGGTACCCGGACAAGGGGCGCCCAAATTGCAAACGCGTCCCGGCGTACTCGAGCGCGGCCTCATACGAATCGCGGGCCGCGCCCATGGCTCCCCAGGCGATTCCGTACCGCGCCTCGTTGAGGCAGGAGAACGGGCCGCGCAGTCCGGAGGCACCCGGGAGGATGGCATCGGGACCCAGCCTCACGCCGTCGAACTTCACATCGCATTGGATTGAAGCGCGCAGGGAGAGCTTCGGCTCGATCGGTGCAGCGGAGACGCCAGGGGTGCCGGCCGGTACCAGGAATCCACGGATGCCGTCCTCGGTACGGGCCCAAACCACCATCACGTCAGCGATGGAAGCCAGCCCGATCCAGCGCTTGGCGCCGTCCAACACCCAACCGTCAGCAGTTCGCCGGGCAGAGGTGGACATGGAAGATGGATCCGAACCCGCGCTTGGCTCGGTCAGCGCGAAGCAACCGATCAGCTCGCCGGCTGCCATCCGGGGGAGCCACCGCTCCTTCTGTTCCTCGGAACCCCACGTGTGGATGGCCGTCATTGCAAGCGAGCCCTGTACCGAGACGAACGTGCGGATGCCGGAGTCGCCTGCCTCCAGTTCCATCGCGGCAAGGCCATATTCGACGGCGGTCCGGCCGGGGCAGCCGTAGCCGTCCAGGTGCATGCCCAGAACTCCGAGCTCACCGAGTTCCGGGACAATCTCCCGCGGGAATTCGGCCTTTTCGAACCAGCGCGCGATGTTCGGCTTGATGCGCTGGACTGTGTAGTCCCGCACCTTCTCCCGCAGGGCGAGTTCGTCATCGCTCAGGAGCGAATCCAGGTCAAGGACGTCCGAGGTCGAGGGGCTCATGCAAGCATCCTAGGGGAGTCGCTACTCGAACCTGACGGCATCCCATTGAAGGATTCTCGGAATGGCGAGACGTTCGAGCACGAAAGGATCGCCGGCAATGAAGCTTTCGGCGGCGTCGCGGGATGCGAAGATCCCCATGGAACTGCCTGCAGGGTCCGGCGTCAGGAACGGGCCCAGGGCAAGGATGCCTCCGCCCTCGGCACGGAACGTCTCAAAGAATGCTTGGTGCCGTGGATAGGTTTCCATGACCCGGGAGCGCTCAACGCCTTCTTCGAGGCTGTAAATGACAACGAATTCCATGGCTCGATAGTACCGGCGGGCCGCCTACTCGCCCCGGACGATTCCCATGTCCGCGTGCTCACCCGTGAAGTACCCGCGGGTGGCCGGTGCGAAGCGGCACACGATGGCCAGCACCACGCCGAGGAGCAACAGCAGTACGCCGCTGACAAACGCTCCGCCGATGCCGAAAATCTGGGTGTCCCCGTACGCCGGGTCCCACATCTGGACGGCGGAAACGAAGAACGCTACCGTCAAGGCCACTGCTCCGAGGAGCGGGAGGATTCCGCGGAACCACAGGTTACGGGCCGACTCGCGAAGGGTGGTCCGGAAGAACCAGACACAGGCGAAACCGGTCAACGCGTAGTAGAAAGCGATGAACAAACTGATGGCGCTGATGGAATCGGCCAGCAGGTCCTCGCTGAGGAAGCTCATGGCCACGTAGTACACCACGGCAGCGACGCCCATCACTTGCGTGGAGAAGCCCGGAGTCTGGAAGCGCTCGTGGACTTTGCCGAACCTGGCAGGCAGTGCGCCGTGGACCCCCATGGACAGCGTTCCACGGGCCGTGGGGAGGATGGTGGTCTGCGTGGAGGACAGCACCGAGGCCAGCACGGCCACAACAATCAGCCACCCCCACGGACCCAGCACAACGTCCTTCATGGCCAGGAACACGTCGTCCTGGTTGGCGGAGTTGCCCAGTCCAATCCCGTCCGTGCCGATCGTGGCATACATCATCACCAGGAGCGCCATGGAAACGTAGATGGCTACGAGCACAAAGGAGGAAATCACGGCACCGCGGCCGGGAGTCTTTGAGGGGTTCTCGGTTTCCTCGTTGAGGGCCAGGCACGTGTCCCAGCCCCAGTAGATGAACAGGGCCAGGAGGACGCCATGGACCACGGCACTGGGATCGTTGAATGCGCCTACCGGGTTGAACCACTCAAAGTCGAAGGCCTGGCCCTCCGGCACGCCGCCGGCGATGCGGATGATGATCGCCAGCGCGAAGATGCCCAGGGAGATGTATTGGATGTAGGTCAGCGTCCGCTGGACATGCTCGCCCAGCCGGATGCCCCGGTGATTGACGAACGTCATGAAAGCTATGAACAGGACACCCGTGGCCGTGACAATCCACGTGTTCCCAGCGAGGGAGCCATCGCCGATCAAAAGCCACAGATACTTTCCGGCCACCTGGGCCAGGTTGGCCAAAACCACGATGCCTGCAAGGGCCACGCCCCAACCGCCCAGCCAACCGGCCCACGGACCGAAGGCCCTCCGAGCCCAGATGAACGTGGTGCCGCAGTCCGGCATGGCGCTGTTCAGCTCCCGGAACGCGTAGGCAATGAACAGCACAGGGATGAAGCCGAGGACCAGGATCAGCGGGGTGTAGTTGCCGTTGACGGCAACGATCAGGCCCAGCGTGGCAGCGAGCGAATAGACCGGTGCAGTGGAGGCCAGGCCCAGCATGACGGAGTCACCCAGGTCCAGGATTCCTGCCCGCAGGCCTTTGGAAGGAACGACGGCGGTGCGGTCACCGCCGGGGGCGCCTCCCGGCGTCGAGGTTTCAGTGCTCATAGTGCGGCTCCAAAGAGGGAAGTCGAGGTTGGGCCCTGGGGTGCAGGTGCGTCGATGGTGTTGGGAACGAAACGGCAGAAGTAATCAGTGATGGGTCCGTCCGACTCGCGGATGCCGCAGCCCACGGATTCACCGTCAACCACCCACAGGCCCAGGACAGGATGGTTTCCATCGAAATCGGGCAGCGCGTGGTACTGCTGGTAGCACCAGCCTTCGCGCCCGTAGCCACCGGGCTGCGTGATGTCGATGCCCGCAGCGTGGATGCGGACGTTGTCCCCTTCGCGCCCGTGCAAAGGTTTGGCAACCCACTCCTTGAGCGGACCGGGATCGCCGAGGTAAGCGGGCAAGAGATTCTCGTGGCCGGGGTAGAGGTGCCACAGGGCGGCCAGCAGCGCCTTGTTGGAGAGCAGCATCTTCCAGGCCGGCTCCACCCAACGCGGGTTGTGGGCACGTTGCAGGAGGCGGTGGCCGAACGGCTCCTTCATCATCAGTTCCCACGGATACAGCTTGAACATTGTGCTGATCATGAAGTTGTCCAGGTCCACGAACCGGTTCAGGTTGGGGTCCCAGCCGATATCCGACATGTTGATGCCAATGGTGGTCCAGCCGCCCTGGCTGGCAACGTCCCGCATGTAGGCCGCGGTCATCCAATCTTCGCCGGACTCCTCGGCCTCGGAGTGTGCCACGTGCAGGGTGCTCATGCCGGTGCGGAACTGCAACTTCTTCCACTGCCGGATCAGGGCCTCATGGATGCCGTTCCATTGGTCTTTCTCCGGGAACACATCCTGGAGCCAGAACCACTGCGCCACTGCCGCTTCGATCAGGCCTGTTGGCGTGTCAGCGTTGTACTCCAGCATCTTCGCCGGGCCGCCCTGGCCGTCATAGATGAAGTCGAAGCGGCCGTAGATGTCCATATCACCGGCCTGCAACGACTCCGCCGCGAGCTCCAAGGCCTGCCTGCCAATGCCGATGTCTCCCATGGCTCCGGTGGCCAGGTACTTCGCGGCTTCCAGGCACATGAGATGCATGTCCTCGGCGGTCTTCTCGAGCGTTTCCACCTCGTCCATGGAGAACTCGTAGTAGGCCGACTCGTTCCAGTATTCGATTTTCCGGCCATCGGGCATGGTGGTGGTTGAAAAAACCAGGCCCTGCTCTTCGATCTTCTTCTTCCAGTCCGGCCGTGGCACGGAGGAGAGTCGCCGCACGCTTAGCCTCCCGAGCTTCCGCCGCTTTTCGAACTGCTGCCAAAGCCGCCACGGCTCACCGTTCCGCCCTTGCTGCTATAGCCGGTGGAAGTCTTTGCACCCTGAGGAACCGTTTTGGTGGCGCTCGGGTAGGAGCTGCGGTTCTGGCCAATGCCGGGCACACTTGCACCCCTGGAGTAGAAGTACCAGGCATAGACGCCGGAGCTTCGACCCGCCGAGCTGCTGTTGTTGCACTGGTCGTCGTCGACGCGCTCGCCGGTTTCCTCGTTGAAGCACACCTGTGCGTAATCGGCCTCGGCCTCGTTGCTGGCCACGATCGCGGTAATCGTTCCAGCCAGCAGCGCGGTAACGCCCAGACCCACGACGACGGTGCGGCGCTGCGACCGCTTCTTGCGCGCCGCGGCATCGCGTTCTTTGCGTTCGCGTTCCTTTTCGAAGGGATCGACGACGGGGAGCGGTCCGTTGGGGCGCTGGGCCTTCCGTCCGGTGGGCGCCGCGCCAGGGGCCTTCCCCTCCGTGGCTTTCCCGTCTTCGGGCACAGGTGTGCTCAATTCGGGGTGGAGTTCGGGTTTCGGCACTTGCCACGGTGGAGGCTTGGGGGCGTTGTTGCCGACGCCCGGCTCGCCGTTGGCACCCAGTCCACCGGCATTGGTGCCGTGGCCGTCAGGGCCTTCTTTTGGGTCCATGTGTATCCCCCTGGATAGACCGTAGGAGTGTCCGGCCCGCGCCGGACAGGAATTCTGAATGCAAGCCTAGTCCTTGCGGTGGTCGTGGGCACCGATGACATAGCCCGGTGGGTAGAACTACCCGTCTGCCGGACGTGCAAGGATGTAGCCATGCCTGCCGCCGACTCCCACAGTGACGACGCCGAGGGGTTGTTGTTGCGGCTCCCGCCGGTGCGGGGCATTGGACGACGCCGGGTGCTCAGCGGCCTGGTCCTGGCGCTGTTGCTGCCACCCGCCGTCGAACTTTTGGTGACGGTCCTCAACTTCCGTAACTTCTCCATGATCATGCTGCTGCAGTTGGCCGTGGCGGTGGCCGTAGCGGCGATCGGGGGACTGTGGCCAGCAGTGGTGGCGGCCGTTCTGGGCAGCTTCCTCCTGAACTACTTCTCCGCAGATCCTGTGGGGTCCCTTTCCATCGCGGACCCCACCACCCTGTTCACTGTGGTTGTCTTCCTTGCTGTCGCCTGCGGAGTGGCGCTCGCTGTAGGACTGGCCACCCGTCGGGCCCAGGAAGCAGCGCGGTCCGGCGCCGAAGCCACGGCCCTCAGCGCGCTGGCCCTCCGGATCCTCAGCTCGGACGGGAGCCTTGAATCCTTCCTCGAGAAGGTGCGGGGGAACCTGGGAATGGAGGCGGTCACCCTCCTGGGCGCCGCGACTCCTGCCTCGGCCGGGGTTCCAGCCACATGGCGGGTCCTGGCGAGTGCCGGCCCCAATCCACCGGTGACCCATGCTGCGGCCGACCATGCCGCCGTCGTCGATCCCCACTACACGCTGTTGCTGCGCGGAGGGCCGCTGACGTTGCAGCACCAGCGGCTGCTGGCCGCCTTCGGTGCGTTCGTGGTGGCGGTGCGGGAGCGGCAGCAATTGGTGAAGAGCCGCAGGGACAATCTCCGCCTGGCCGAGGGCAACAAGATGCGGACGTCCATCCTTCGCGCCGTCTCGCACGATCTGCGGACACCGCTTGCGGGCATCAAGCTGGCCGTCAGCAGCCTGCGGCAGGAAGACGTGCAGTTCCCTCCGGATGTGGAGCGCGAACTGCTGGAGACGATCGAAAGCTACGCAGACCGCTTGGACCATCTCGTGGACAACCTGCTGGACATGTCCCGCATTACGGCCGATGCCGTCAACCCGTTGCTGGCCGGCATTGCGTGGGCCGAAGTGCTGCCGGACGCGCTGCGTGGTGTTCCCGCGGACAGGCTCCGCAACGAACTGCAGCCCAATCTCCCGCCGGTGCAGGCCGACGCAGGGATGCTGGAACGAGTGGTGGCGAATATTGCGGAGAATGCGGTGAAGTACGCGGCAGGTTCGGACGTTGTCCTGACGGCACGTGCCGGGGCGGGCATCACTGTGGGGGACACCCCAGCCAGTGAACTTCGCATCACGGACCATGGCAAGGGAGTGGGACAGGCTGAAGTCCTGGAGATGTTCCAGCCCTTCCAACGCCTTGACGATTCGGCCGGAGGCGGCCCGGGGGTCGGGTTGGGCTTGGCGGTTGCCAAGGGTTTCACGGAGGCCATGGGCGGTACCCTGCGGGCGGAGCCGACGCCGGGTGGCGGCTTGACCATGGTGGTCACCCTCCCGCTCTGGACCGGGCACCAGGAAGGCATGGAATGACGCGCGTACTGATCGTGGAGGACGAGGCCCAGATTGCGCGGGCCATGCAGATCACCCTTCAAGCACACGGCTACCAGGCATTTTCTGTCGGGACGGGAGCAGATGCCCTTGTTGCCGTAGCCAAGGGGAAGGTGGACATTGTGGTCCTGGACCTGGGTTTGCCGGACCTGGATGGGGTGGAGATCATCCGCCGCGTCCGCGGCTGGAGCAGCATGCCCATCATTGTCCTCTCCGCCCGGCATGCCTCGGAGGACAAGGTTGAAGCACTCGACGCCGGTGCGGACGACTATGTGACCAAGCCTTTCGGCCTCGATGAGCTGCTCGCGCGGTTGCGGGTCGCCTCGCGCAGGCTCGTCACCTCGCAAGAGGAACCCACTCTGGCGACTGCCGACTTCATGGTGGACCTGGCGGGGAAGAAGATCGTCAAGGATGGTGCCGAGGTCCGCCTGACACCAACAGAGTGGAACATCCTTGAGCTGCTGGTCCGGAACAAGGGCAAGCTGGTGAGCCAACAGCAGCTCCTGACCCAGGTGTGGGGGCAGGCGTATGCCAAGGAGACCCAGTACCTTCGCGTCTACATTGCGCAGCTCCGGCGGAAGCTGGAACGCGATCCCGCGGCTCCCCGCCACCTGCACACGGAGGCAGGGATGGGATACAGGTTCGATCCGTAGCGGGCTGGGGTTCAGCTGGACGGCTTACCTGGTGCCGTTATTCCTCACCCGTGTACTGCCCCGACCAACTTTGCGGGGAAGGGGTGGCCGAAAGCCCTCCGTTGCGGCGTGTCGCAGAGTGTTCCCGCTCAAAGTGGGTCGTGGCGGCACGGCGGATGGCGCGACAAACTGACCGGTCACAACACACCCCACCGGCGCCGGAGTCCCAGCGGCTACGTGTGCGCCCCTGCTTGTGAGCCGGCACTTCGCCATCAAATGAGAGAGCGTTGGGGTGGCGGGGGTGTTTGGTGAGAGAGCGTCGGGTGGGGGCTTCCGTAGACTAGGCCACATGAACACCGCCTCCCTTCTTGCCGTCTGCCGGGTCCACCAACTGTTGCCGGACCCGGAAGGCAGCGTGGGCGTGACCGCGATCGACAAACGCGCGGTGGAGGGACCCGTCAAGGTGCACAAGCTGGGCCTTCACGGCGATGTCCAAGCCAGCCGCAAGGATCACGGGGGAGAGGACCAGGCCCTCTACGCCTACTCGCAGGATGACGCCGACTTCTGGTCCGCTGAACTGGGTCGCGAGCTGCCGCCGGGAATCTTCGGCGAGAACCTCCGCGTAGCCGGCATCGACGCCACCGGAGCAGTGATCGGGGAGCGGTGGAAGATCGGCCTGGACCTGGAAGTTGAAGTGACCTCGCCGCGTGTTCCGTGCGCCACGTTCCAACGGGTGCTGGGGGAGCCGCAGTGGGTCAAGCGGTTCACCAACGAGGGGCGGGTGGGAACGTACCTGCGCGTGATCAAGACCGGGACTATATCGGCCGGCGACCACATCCATCGGCTCTTCGTCCCCAAGCACGGCATTACAGTGGGGCAGTGGTTCAGCGAACCGACCCCGGAAATCGTCCAGGCCCTGCTCGACGCGGAAGCAGATGGGGAGATCCGTTTGCAGGATGAATACCACTCAAAATTCGAGAAAGTCCTGCGCCGCAACGGCCTCTAGCACCGCCCCACACAGAGGAGTGTGCGCAAGCTCTCACCGCCGCCGACGCGGTATAAGTCGCGGTGGACCATGCCCGTGCCCTACACTGGATACATCCCCCACTCCGGAATTCCCTTTATCCTGCCCAATTTTTGAGGCAGGACTGGTAAGTGTTGGGGCCCGCAAACTGTGTGCGGGCATTTTCATAGGGAGCGCCGGCTAAAGAAAACGCTGTACAGACTGCTGGGATAGCAGCCAAGAGATGCAGCGCGAAGTCCTGCCATGGGATTGCGACAGCGCCGGACTTCTGCGAAAGCAGGGCACCCTTGCCGGGCTTTCGCGTGTACTGCGGCCAAGCCCAACCGGGCCGCGCCGACGCCCTATGGATGAGGAATTTCCCCACATGCCCGAGACTCTCAACGAGAACCTTGACGCCGAGACCACAGAGACCGTGAGCGACGCTCCGGAAGCACCGGCCGCCGTCGAAACCCCTGCCGACGAAACCGCAGCCGCTCCTGCCGCCGAAGCCGAAGAGGAAGGCGTCCGCTTCTCCGACCTCGGCCTTGACGGCCGCGTCCTTGCAGCCCTCCAGGATGTTGGCTACGAGAAGCCGTCCCCCATCCAGGCCGCCACCATTCCGCTGCTCCTGGAAGGCCGCGACGTCGTTGGCCTGGCGCAGACCGGTACCGGCAAGACCGCAGCCTTCGCTGTTCCGGCCCTGTCCCGGCTTGCCGAACTCCACGACCTCAACGGTCCCTCCCGCAAGACCCAGGCCCTGGTCCTGGCTCCGACCCGTGAGCTCGCCCTTCAGGTTGCCGAGGCTTTCACCTCCTACGCCAAGCACATGGACGACTTCACCGTCCTGCCCGTCTACGGTGGCTCGGCTTACGGCCCGCAGCTCGCCGGCCTGCGCCGCGGTGCCCAGGTTGTAGTGGGTACGCCCGGTCGCGTGATCGACCACATCTCCAAGGGTTCCCTGGACCTCTCCGAACTCCAGTACCTGGTGCTGGACGAAGCCGACGAGATGCTGCGCATGGGCTTCGCCGATGACGTGGAGCAGATCTTCCAGCAGACCCCTGAGACCCGCCAGGTGGCGCTCTTCTCTGCCACCATGCCCGGCCAGATCCGCCGCATGTCCAAGCAGTACCTGAACGACCCCGCCGAGATCTCGGTCAAGTCCAAGACCTCCACGGGTTCCAACATCCGCCAGCGCTACGTGCAGGTCATGGGCCCGCACAAGCTGGACGCGATGACCCGCATCCTCGAGGTGGAAGAGTTCGACGGCGTCATCGCCTTCGTGCGCACCAAGATGGCCACCGAGGACCTCGCCGACAAGTTGAAGGCCCGCGGCTTCCAGGCTGCCGCCATCAACGGCGACATCCCGCAGCAGCAGCGTGAGCGCACGGTTGACGCCCTGCGTGAGGGCCGCATCGACATCCTGGTGGCAACCGACGTCGCCGCCCGTGGCCTCGACGTGGAGCGCATCAGCCACGTCGTGAACTACGACATCCCGCACGACACCGAGTCCTACGTCCACCGCATTGGCCGTACGGGACGTGCAGGCCGCAGTGGCGACGCGATCCTCTTCATGACCCCGCGCGAGAAGTACTTGCTCCGTGCCATCGAGAAGGCAACCCGCCAGTCGGTGGAGCAGATGCACTTGCCGACCGCGGAAACGGTCAACTCCCTGCGCCTGGGCAAGTTCGCCGAGCGCATCACCGAAACCCTCGAGTCGGAAGATGTTTCGCTGTTCCGCGACCTCATCGCTTCCTACGAGGAGGAGCACAAGGTTCCGGCCGCCGAGATCGCCGCAGCCCTGGCCGTCATGGCACAGGGTGGCCAGCCGCTCCTGGTCAAGGACCTCCCTGCAGCACCGGAATTCCAGAAGCGCGAGCGCAAGGACGGCTTCAACTCCCGCGGCCCGTCCCGTGCCCTGACCGAGGGCAACGCCACTTATCGGATCGCCGTCGGACGCCGCCAGCGCGTCATGCCTGGTTCGATCGTGGGCGCCATCGCCAACGAAGGTGGCATCTCGTCCTCGCAGATCGGTGGCATCGACATCCGTTCGGACCACTCCCTGGTGGAGCTCCCCGCGGACCTGAGCCCCGAGCAGCTGCGCGCCCTGTCCCGTACCCGGATTGGCGGCGAGCTGATCCACCTCGAGCTGGACACGGGACGGAAGCCCCGCGGTGAAGGCGATCGCGGCGGCTACTCCGGTGGCCGTGGCGGCGGAAACTTCAAGGGCAACGGTGGCTTCAAGAAGGAGTTCCGCCGCAACGACGGTGAGCGCTCCTCGGCAGACCGTGGCGGCCGCTCCTACAGCGAGCGTACCTCCGGCAGCTACGGCGACCGTGACCGCGGCCAGTCCAGCGGATCGCGGTTCGGCGGTCACGGCGACGGTGCCCGCAAGCCCCGTGGCGGCGGCGAAGGCGGCCACCGCGACTTCAACCGCAAGGGCAAGTGGTAAACACTCTGCAGCATCCTGACCGAGGGGTCGGCTTTCGAGCCGGCCCCTCGGCCGTTTAACGGGTTCCCTGCCACTGGCACCCGCCGTACCATCGAGCCATGGGATTCCTGGACAACGTGAAGAAGAACCTCGGTTTGGGACACAAGGACCACGCTGCCGGGGAATCGGCAGCGCGCCAAGCGGCTGAGGACGCTGCCGCCGTCGAGGTTTCCGCCTCGGACACGGCGGCCGCGGAGGCCGCTGCAGCGCAGGCGGCCGAACAACAGGCGGCAGCCACCGCTGCGGCGGCGCAGGAGGCGCACGACGTCGGCCTGGAGCCTTCGGACCCGGAGGTGCGGCAGGCGGGCCAGGACGCCGCCGTGGAGGCCGCTGCAGGGGCCGGACAGACCGGGCGAGTGGCTCCCCGCGTCACGGAGGTGGTGGTGGAACCGGGGGACACCATGGGCGGCATCGCGGCCCAGTTCAAAGTGGACCTTGGAGCGCTGATTGCGACGAACGCAGACAAGGTGCCGAACCCGGATGCGATCTACCCCGGACAGGTGCTCCGCCTGCCCTGAAATGGCCCCTTTGAGAACAGGAAATTGGCCGGTTCGCAAATTGTGTCGGAGCTGTTTTTCCCCGTCTTTGCACCGATTTGGAGCTTCGGAAAACCTCCGGTAGAGTATTTACTCGTTGCCCCCCTAGCTCAGTGGTAGAGCGCGTTCTTGGTAAGAACGAGGTCACCGGATCGATTCCGGTGGGGGGCTCTGGATGAGGGCCTGCGTCAAGGCGGTTTTGACCGGCTGACGCAGGCTTTTCTCATCCGTGGCGGTGTAGCTCAGTTGGTTAGAGCGCACGACTCATAATCGTGAGGTCGGGAGATCGAGCCTCCCCACCGCTACAAAGCAAGGCCCCGCAGGTTTTCACCTGCGGGGCCTTTTTGTTGCCGCGCCACGTAGGGCCGATCTGGGACAGAATGGGTGCATGAGCCGAATCGCAATCATTGGCGGCCACGGCAAGGTGGCCCTGCATCTGTCCAGGATTCTTAGTGGCGAAGGTCACGATGTCACGTCGTTCGTGCGGAATCCCGATCATGTGGCTGATGTCACGGAAACCGGGGCCGCCGCCGAGGTCCTGGACGTGGAAAGTTCGACGACGGCGGAACTCGCCCAGGCGCTCACGGGCCATGACGCCGTGGTCTGGTCGGCGGGTGCCGGGGGAGGCAACCCGGAGAGGACGTATGCGGTGGACCGGGACGCGGCGATCCGTTCCATGGACGCAGCCGCCGAAGCCGGCGTCAACCGCTACGTGATGGTTTCCTACCTCGGCGCCGCGAAGGACCACGGAGTCCCCGAGGACCACGGTTTCTTTGCGTACGCCGAAGCCAAGGCAGCCGCCGACGACTACCTGCGCAGTACCTCGCTGGACTGGACGGTGTTGGGCCCAGGGGCACTGACGGATGTGCCGCCGACAGGCCTGATCGAGGTGGATCCAGCGAACCCGGACGACGGTACGCAGACTTCGCGGGCCAATGTTGCCTTGGTGGCGGCTGCGGTCCTGGAACTTCCGGACACAGTTCACCGCACTATCAGGTTCAAGGACGGCGCCGTGGACGTCGTGGACGCCCTGACCGGGGGGTGAGGCCCGGCCCCCGGGATATGTTGGTAGGGAACTTTCGCGGCCTGGTCCGCTGAAGTGCCGGACATACTCATGGGGAAGCGGGACTATGGATCAATTGGCGCTGATTATCGGATTGCTGCTTGCAACGGTGGTGGCTGTTGGTTTGGGGGACCGGCTGAAGCTTCCCTACCCGGTGCTGATGCTGCTGCTGGCGGTGGCCCTGACGTTCATTCCGGGGTTCCCCGAGTTCGAGATCTCCCCGGAACTGATCCTCCCCATCTTCCTTCCGCCGTTGCTTTTCGCCACGGCACAGAAGAGTTCCTGGGCCGTGTTCCGTGTGCGGTGGAGGACGTTGCTGCTCATGGCCGTGGCCCTGGTGGTGGTCTCCACCGCAGCAGTGGCGGGAGCCGCCTGGCTCATGATCCCGGGGATCGGTATTCCTGCGGCGATCGCTTTGGGCGCCATGGTGGCGCCGCCGGACCCCGTGGCGGTGGAATCCGTTGCCGGCCGGGTCCATATGCCGCGTCGATTGATCACTGTCCTGCAGAGTGAGGGATTGTTCAACGACGCAGCCGCCATTGTGATTTTCCAGGCGGCAGTGGCGGCCACACTGGCCGGCAGCGAGGTAGGCCCGGGAATCATCCTCCAGTTCGTCATCGGCGCGGCACTCGCCGTGCTGATCGGCATCGCCATGGGCTGGCTCACCAAGGTCATCACCAAGCTGGTGTCCTCCATGGTGGCCAGGAGCGCTGTGACGCTGGTTGTTCCGTTCGCCGCGTACATCCTGGCGGAAGAGCTGCACGCCTCAGGCGTGGTGGCCGTCGTCGTCACGGCCTTGGAGCTGCAACGCCACGCCCGGCCGCAAGACGCCGCCGAGCGGGTTACCCGGAACGCCTTCTGGGATGTGGTGGAACTCCTGGCCACGGGACTGGCGTTCGGTTTGGTGGGCCTGGAGATCCGTCACGTCATCCGGGATGAGGGCACAGCCATCTTCGGCATGATCGGCATGGCCGTGGTGATCTGCGTGCTGGTGTTCGTGGTGCGCTACCTGTGGCTGGGTCTCTTGGCGCTGTCTGCCAACAGGCGCAGGAACCTCCTGCAGCCTACGACGCCGAAGGAAGTACTCATCCTGACGTGGTGCGGCATGCGCGGGCTTGCCACCCTGGCCCTGGCGTTGGCGCTTCCGCTCACCCTCCCGGACGGCAGCGATTTCCCGGCCCGGCACGAGATCCTGGTGATTGCCTGTGCCGTGCTGCTGGCCACGCTGGTGGTGCCGGGGCTGACACTTCCATGGCTCATGCGTGTCCTCAAGGCCACCGAGGATGGCTCGCACGAAAAGGACGCGGCCCGGTTGCTGGCCAAGCGTGCCCAGACGGCCGCGGTGGCGGCACTCAAGGAGCACGACCTCATGAAGGAGTTGCCGCCGGAAAAGGTGGCCCTGGTCAAGGAAAAGATGCGCCGCCTGCACGCCGAGCTGCTGGATGGAACGCTCAAGAACGAGTCCGCCGCGGAGAAGCGCGAGCGTGGCCGGGAATTGGCCATCACGGTGCAGACCATCGCCTTGGACGCTGCCAGGCTGGAAGTGGTGCAGGCCCGCAACGAGCCGGGGACGGATCCGGAGGTTGCCGACCGGGTGCTCCGGCAACTGGACCTGCGGACCATGTCCATGCCGGAGTAGGCCGGAGCCTCCAGCGGGGTGGTGTCAGGAAGCCCGCTTTGGCAGGGACGAAGGGGAGAGATCCAGTGCGTGCTCTTCCACGTAGTCCAGGGCATGCCGGATGGCTCCGAGCGAGACAATGCCTTCCTCCAGGGTGGACGTGGCCAACCTCGGGGGAGTGAAGGTGAACTCCGGCAGGTGTTGCTGGATGCCCGGAAGCAATGTCCTCGCGGAGGCTGCCACCCCTCCGGCGAGCACCACGAGTTCCGGGTTGACCAGCGTGCTGATGGAGCCGATGACCCTCGCCATGCGCAATGACACCCGGTCCAGGGCGCTGAGGGCGGCACCGTCTCCATCGGCCGCTGCTGCGAAGACCATCTCGGCGGTCAGGTCATCCGGGTTGCCGCCACAGAGTCCGCGGAGGGTTGTCCCGTCCGCCTCTTCCATGGCTTCTCGGCCCGCCAGGGCGGCGTAGAAGGCGATTCCATACGTGTTACCCACGCCGTCCACGTTGTCGAGGAATCCCAGTTCACCGAAGCCGCCCACCTGGCCGTGGAGGAGCCGTCCGGATTCCAGAATCCCGGAACCCAGGCGGTCTCCGGCCAGCATGACCACCAGGTTGTCCACCCCCTGGGCCGTCCCTTGCCATCGTTCGGCCAGGGCCGCGAGGTTGGCGTCGTTTTCGAGGAGAACATGCCACCCGTGGCGCTCGGACACGGTCCGGCGGACGTCGAAGGATTTCCAGAATTCCTGGACGGTGAGGACTTCGCCCTCCCGGCTGACGGGTGCGGCCACGCCAACCGATACTGCCAGGACGGAGTCCGCAGGAACCCCGGCCTCCTGCAAGGCGTTGGCTGCGATCTTGTCCAGCACGTCGGCGCGTTCAGCCGCGGAGACGTTGTACGTCCGGAAGGGCATGGTGACCTGCGAGAGGGGGTTTCCGGCCATGTCGGCGACGATCGTGGTGATCTTGTTGGCGCCGATGTCGATGCCCAGGACGCTGGCGGCGCCGTCGTCGAACACGAAACGCCGGGCCGGGCGTCCCTTGACGTAATCGCCCGCGCCGCGCTGGTTCTCGAGTTCCCGAAGCCAGCCGAGCCGGACCAGCTCGTCGCAAATGGAAATGACGGTTGCCCGGGAGAGTCCCGTCTGGGCCATCAGCTCGGTTCCGGTGACAACGCCTGCGCCGCGCATGGCCTTAAGCATTGCCCCGGCGTTGAGCCTGCGGACCAGCTGGGTTGAGGGCGCCGTTCCAGTGAGCATGGTGTGTTCCCACCTTTCCTGGCCGCCAGAGGAATCGGCCTCTCTAAATTTAGTACATAAATTTAGACTTCGCCGTGTTACGGCTTCGGGCTTGACGGTGTGGCGGCCCTCACATAATACTTGCGACAGGTAATAAATTTATCTCCTATCTAAAATCCCGGGGTGGTGTCGCGCGCCATCACCCCGTTGGCATGCGGCAGAGGGGCCGCACGACGAAAGGATCACGTGTCTGTGAAAGTGACACGCAAGAAACGTTGGGCCGCCATGGGCCTTGGGCTGGCATTGCTTGCCGGCCTTCTTTCGGGATGTGCAGGAGAGCACGGGAAGGAAACCATCCGCTTCACCTTCAGCAAGCGGGAAGCGATTGGCTTCATGACCAAGCTTGTCTCCGAGTACAACGCCTCGCAGGACCACACGGAAGTGGTGCTGGATACGTCCGGCGTCGATGTGGTCTCGGCAAGCTTTGTCCGCGGCAATCCGCCGGACATCGCCTTGGCGAACTACAACATGGAGACCTCGCGCTTCGTCCAGCGGGGTGCGTTGAGCGATCTCTCCGGCACGGGTGCAGCCAGCCGCGTCCGCGAAGACCTCCAACCGCTTATGGACCAGTACGGTTCCTACCCCGGCCGCACCAGTGCCCTGCCATATTCGGTGATGGCCTCCTCGGTGATCTACAACAAGCAAATCTTCGCGGCCAACAACATCAAGGTGCCTACCACCTGGAGCGAGCTGATTGCCGCGTGCGAGAAGCTCAAAGCTGCCGGAGTGACGCCTTTCTATGCCACGTGGAAAGATGACTGGACCATCGCCCAGGGCTGGTTCGACTATGCGGTGGGTGGCCAAGTGGACACACTTGGCTTCTTCGACAAGCTGGCCTCCGAAGGTACGGCCGTTGGATCCGGCTCCGAGGCTTCGTTCCAGAAGGATTTTGGCCAGCCGGTGGAAAAGATGCTGACGCTGGCCAAGAAATACGTCAACAAGGACGCTGCCAGCAGGGCTTACGGGGATGGAAACCTTGCCTTCTCCCAAGGCAAGGCTGCCATGTACCTGCAGGGGCCGTGGGCTTTCAGCGAAGTGGCCAAGACGGCTCCCAACCTGGAACTGGGAACCTTCCCGCTCCCCATGACTGACAACCCGCAGGACCTGCGCGTCCGCGTCAATGTGGATCTCGCTGCGTGGATTCCGGAGGCGTCCAAACACAAGGACGCCGCCCGCGACTTCCTGGAGTACCTGTACCGACCCGAAGTCATCGACGCCTACAACCAGTCGCAACTGGGTTTCACGCCCACCAAGGACGCTGCCGGCGCTGCCGATCCCCGGATAGAGGGAATGGTGAAGTACTACGACAACGCCCAGGTGTACCAAGGGCCGTCCGTGCTGGTTCCCAAGACCATCCCGATCATGAACTACACCCAGGCGCTCGTGTTTGGCGCAGACCCCACATCCACCCTCCGCACACTCGACGCAGACTGGGCACGCCTGGCCTTCCGCCAGTAGCGCAGACACAGGGAGCCAGATAAATGTCCGTCCTTACCACTTCAACGTCACCCAAACGCCCCGCGAGTGGACGCAGTGCCCAAGCGAATCCCGCACCCACACGCCGTCGGCCCCGGAGGGTCGAGCCGATCTTCTACCTGTTCCTCCTGCCGAGCCTTGTTCTTTTCACCTTGGCGATCACCGTGCCCGGCGTCATCGGTATCTTCTTCAGCTTCACCGACTCCATTGGAATCGGCGACTGGGAGTTCGTGGGCCTGACCAACTACATCGCCATTTTCAGCGACCCTGCGATCCTGCAGAGCTACCTCTTCACCTTCGGGTTCTCGATCGTCACGGTGATCGTGGTGAACGTGATCGCGTTCCTGCTGGCTGTGGGACTGACCTCCCGCGTCCGGATGAAGTCTGCGCTGCGGACCGTCTTTGTCATTCCCATGGTGGTCTCCGGCATCATCATCGCCTACGTTTTCAACTTCCTCTTCTCCAATTCGCTCCCGGCGCTGGGCTCGGCCGCCGGGATTCCTTGGCTGGAAGGCAGTCTCCTGGCCAATCCGGATCTCGCCTGGGTCGCCGTCGTGTTGGTCACTGCCTGGCAGGCTGTCCCCGGTTCCCTGCTGATCTACATCGCGGGTCTCGTGGCCGTTCCCGGCGACGTTTACGAGGCTGCGGAGCTCGATGGTGCCGGCAAGGTCCAGCAGTTGCTGAAGATCACCCTCCCGCTCGTAGCGGGATACGTGGTCATCAACGTCATCCTGGGGTTCAAGGGCTTCCTCAACGCCTACGACATCATCGTGGGGCTGACCAACGGAGGTCCGGGGACCTCAACGCGGAGCATCGCCATGACCGTCATCACCGGCTTCAACGGTGGCGACTACGCCTACCAGATGGCCAATGCCACCATCTTCTTCCTGGTGGCGATCGTTATCTCCCTTGTCCAGCTTTCCCTGACCCGCGGACGGAATGCCCTCTGATGAGCACACAAGCAACCCTCGGACGTGAGGGCACCACCAAAGCCGCCGGCAGTACCCGTCGGTCAGCCAACAGGCCGGAACGGATCAACTGGTCCGGAACCACCATCCTCATCCTGTGCGCGGTAACGGTCCTGTTACCCCTCTACGTCACGGTATCCATGGCGTTCAAGACGCAGGCCCAGGCCGTGGACGGCAACGCCTTCTCCTTGCCTGCTCCCTTCAGCCTGGACGGTTTCGTGCAGGCCTGGAGCCTGACCAACTTCCCGGTCGGCGCGGCAATGTCCTTGCTGGTGACCGCGGGAACAGTTGTCGCCACCATTGTCCTGGCAGCGTTCGCCTCCTATGCGATTGTCCGGAATTGGGACCGCCGCCTCTTCCGGTATTCGTTCTTCTACCTTCTGGCAGCCATGTTCATCCCCTTCCCGGTGGTGGCCCTGCCGCAGATCCAGCTGACCGGTCGCCTGGGCCTGGATAATCCGCTCGGCGTGATCCTCCTGGCCACCATGTTCCAGTTGAGCTTCAGCGTGCTCCTGTTCACCGCCTTCCTCCGCTCGATCCCCATGGAGTTGGAGGAGAGCGCCAGGATCGACGGGGCAACCACGTGGCAAACGTTCTGGAAGCTGATCTTCCCGCTGCTGGCGCCCATGAGTGCAACTGTGGGGATCTTCGCCTTCCTCTATGCCTGGAACGACTTCATGATGCCTTCGCTGATCATTTCCGATCCTGCGCTGCAAACCCTTCCCGTGCGGCAAAGTCTGTTCCAGACTCAGTTCAGCAACAACTACCACGTGTCCTTTGCGTCCTACTTGATGGCCATGGCTCCGGCGATTGTTGCCTACCTGTTTACGCAGAGATGGGTCATGGCGGGCGTGACCCAGGGAGCCGTCAAGGGCTGAGTGTTGACCTGCCGGGCCAGCCGTCAGATACTGGTTCGGGAACTAAATTTAGAATCTAAATCAAAGGAGTTTCGTGAGCACCTCCGCCACCAAGGCAAACCTGTCCCACTCCGACCGCATGGCCGACCCCAACTGGTGGCGCCAGGCGGCGGTGTACCAGATCTACCCGCGCAGCTTCTACGACGCGAACGGTGATGGGCTGGGCGACATCAAAGGCATCACTGCCAAGGTTCCGTACCTGAAGGAACTTGGCGTCGACGCCGTGTGGCTGAGCCCGTTCTACCCCTCCGCGCTCGCCGACGGCGGGTACGACGTGGACGACTACCGCAACGTGGACCCCAAGCTTGGAACGCTGGAGGACTTCGACGAGATGGCCGCAGCCCTGCACGCAGCAGGCATCAAGCTCGTGGTGGACATTGTGCCCAACCACTCCTCGGACCGGCACGAATGGTTCAAGGAGGCCCTGGCCTCGCCGAAGGGGTCCGCGGCCCGCAACCGCTACATCTTCCGCGACGGCAACGGCGAAAACGGCGAATTGCCGCCGTCGGACTGGGACTCTGTTTTCGGCGGCCCCATCTGGGAGCGCATCACCGAACCTGATGGCACACCCGGCCAGTGGTACATGCACATCTTCGCCAAGGAACAACCGGACTTTAACTGGGAAAACCCGGAAATCCGCGAGGACTTCCTGAAGACCCTGCGCTTCTGGTCCGACCGTGGCGTGGACGGCTTCCGGATCGACGTTGCCCACGGCATGGCCAAGGACCTCTCCGAGCCGATGCCCATGAAGGCTGACCTGGCTGCCAAGGCACACAACACCGATGGCTTCACCGACGGTTCGCACCCCTTCTGGGACCGCGACGAAGTCCACGAGGTCTACGCTGAGTGGCGCAAGCTCTTCAACGAGTACAACCCGCCGCGCACCGCCGTCGCCGAAGCCTGGGTCCACGAGTCCCGCCGGGCCCGCTACGCCAGCCCCGAGGGCTTGGGCCAGGCATTCAACTTCGACCTCCTGCAGTCGGACTTCGACGCCGCCTCCTTCAAGAAGATCATCACGGACAACCTGGTCGCCGCCAAGGAATCCGGCGCGTCTTCCACGTGGGTCTTCTCCAACCACGACGTCGTCCGCCACGCCACCCGCTACGGGCTGCCGAAGGGTGGGTCCGTAGCCCAGGGAACCAACGCAGCGCAGGACATCACCGGCACCGAGCCCAAGGGCCAGGATGGCAAGGGCTGGCTGCTCGCGGGTGCCCCCGCCGACGAACTGGACATCGAGCTTGGCCTGCGCAGGGCACGCGCTGCTTCGCTGCTCCTGCTCGCGCTCCCCGGTTCGGCGTACCTGTACCAGGGCGAAGAGCTTGGCCTCCGCGAAGTCACGGAAATTCCCGACGCCGAGCGCCAGGACCCGTCGTTCTTCCGCAACAAGGGCGTGGAGATCGGCCGCGACGGCTGCCGCGTTCCGCTGCCTTGGACCCCGGAAGGTTCCGCCTTCGGTTTCGGCGGCGACACGGCCCACCTGCCGCAGCCTGCCTGGTTCAAGGACTACGCAGTGTCCACCCAGGAGGGCGTGGAAGGCTCCACGCTGGAGCTGTACCGCAAGGCTCTGCGCCTCCGCAGTGAGCTGCAGACGGACGAAGAACTCGAATGGGTGGAGACCGGCAACCCGGACGTGCTGCACTTCAGCCGCCATGGTGGCTGGGAGACGGTGACCAACTTCGGAACGGAAGCCTTCGAGCTTCCGGCGGGGACCGTCGTCGTCAGCAGCGGACCGTTGGAAGACGGCAAGCTGCCCGCTGACACCACGGCGTGGGTAGTCCGGGACGCATAGGCATCCCTGGAAGATGACTGAAACGAACGGGCGGGGACGCCTCATTTACGGTTGCATGGGACTCGGTGGTCCGTGGGACGGCACATCCTACGGCGCCACGGAGATCGACCAGGCTGCTGCCGTGATCGAAGCCGCGCAGGGCATCGGGATCGATCTGTTCGATCATGCCGATATCTACCGCAGCGGCAAATCGGAGGCCGTCTTCGGGGAAGTCCTCGCCCGTTCGCAGGGTTTGCGGGAATCGGTCCAGCTTCAGACCAAGTGCGGAATCCGGTTGGGGGAGCGAGGGTTGGATACCCACTACGACCTCAGCCGCGAAGCCATCCTGGAGCGGGTCAACCAGAGCTTGAAACGGCTCCAGACGGAGTACGTGGATATCCTCCTGCTGCACCGGCCGGATCCCCTCATGGACGCGCGCGAGGTGACTGACGCCGTCGGGCAGTTGATGGCCGAAGGCAAGGTGCGGCAACTGGGTGTGTCCAACATGTCCGGGGCTCAGATCGCCTACCTGCAGGACCGGCTGGAGACGCCCATCGTGGCCAACCAGTTGGAAATGAGCCTGCTCCACCGGGATTGGCTGGAGAGCACGGTGCTGGTCAATCATCCTGAGGGCACCGCGTACAGCTTCCCCCATGGAACACTGGAGCATTGCATGGCAAACGGGATCGAGTTGCAGGCCTACGGTTCCCTGGCGCAGGGGCGTTACACGGGTGCCGGCGGACAAACCCCCGCTGATACAGCAACGGCAGCGATGCTCGAACGGCTGGCAGGGGAGAAGAACACCACTCCGGAATCCGTCCTCCTGGGCTGGCTCATGAAGCACCCGGCCCGGATTTCGCCCGTGGTGGGCACCACCAACCCGGGCCGGATCGGTGCCTGCGCCCAGGCCATCGACGTCGCAGAGAACATGTCCCGTGCCGAGTGGTACGGCCTCTGGACCGCTGCCCGCGGAAGCAATCTCCCGTAAACCCAACTGAGTCGCAGTAGTGCGCGTTATGAGAGCTCAAAACGCGCTTAACTGCGACTCAGTTGGGTGACAACAGCAACACATAAGGCCCCCTACGAAGCGTCAGCCACCACAGAGTAGGTGCTCGAATCGCCCTGGAGGGACTGGCTCAGCTTGCCGTCCACACCCACCGGGATGTCACCGGCAATGGTCACGCGGTTCAGCTTGCGCGGCTGGCCGTCGTAGTTGTCCGGAGCGTAGTGCTGGGTGATCCTGTTGTCGAACAGCACCACCTGGTTGGGTTCCCAGTTCACGCGGACCACGTTCTCCGGACGGGTCACGTAAGCCTGCAGCAACCGGATGATGTCCTTCGACTCAGTGTTGGACAGGCCCACAATCCGCAGCCGCTGCGCGAAGCCCCCAATGAACAATCCGCGCTCGCCGGTCAACGGGTGTACACGTACCACGGGGTGGGCGGTCTCGAACTTCAGGCGGGTGAACTCCTTGCGGCGTTCCTCGGCGTTGGCGTGCTCCAGGTTCTTGGGCACGGAGTAGTCGTAGTCATTGGTGTGGATGGCCCAGAGGGTATCCGCGAAGTTGCGCAGCTCCTCCGGCAGGTCCTGGTAGGCGCCGGCCGAGGAAGCAATCAGCGTCTCGCCGCCGTACGCCGGGAGGTCGATGCTCCGGAGCGTCGAAGCCTGCGGCGGGTTCACCACGAACGTGACATCCGTGTGCCAGTTGTTGGCCGAACCGTTCTCGCTGTCCACGGGCAGGACGTTCTCCTCGCCATCAACCGACGCCACCGTGGGGTGCGCCTTGGTCAGCGGACCGAAGTGCGAGGCGAACTTCACTTGGGCCTCGTCCGTGAGGATGTTTGCCTCCCTGAACACCAAGGCTTTGTGCTCGTTGAGGGCGGAACGGATCTGTGCGACGGTCTCCGCGCTGAGGTCACCGGAGATGTCGAGTCCACGGATCTCGGCGCCGATGCGGGAGCCCAGCTTGGCAAATTCGAGCTTGGTTTCGGTAATGACAGTCATGGTTCTTTCCTTTTCTTTCGGTGATGGTGTGGCGAGGTGCCACGGGTACAAAAATCAGGCGGCAGAACCAACGGCGGTCCGCCAACGGGAGAAGTGCCGTTCCAGGGCGACCAGCAGGAAATTCACGGCGAGCCCCAGCAGGGACACGGTGAGGATGCCCGCGTACATGTCCGGGATGAGGAAGCTGCTCTGCGCGTTCACGATCAAGTAGCCCAAGCCAGCCTTGGCTCCCACCATTTCCGCAGCGATCAGCACCAGGATGGACGCGGTGCCGGCCATGCGGATACCGGTGAAGATGGTGGGCACTGCAGAGGGCAGGATGACCTTTTGGAAGAGCCGGAAGTTGTTCAGTCCCAGTGAGCGTGCGGCCCGGATGAGCAGGGGATCCACGGTTTTGACGCCGGCGATCGTGTTGAGCAGCACCGGGAAGAACGCAGCGTAGGCCACGATGCTGATCTTCGATTCCTCGCCGATGCCCAGCAGCAGCGTGAACACCGGAAGCAATGCCAGCGCGGCAGTGTTGCGGAACAGTTCCAGCAGCGGGTTCAGGACGGCGTTCAGCTTCCCGTACCAGGCGATGAGCAGGCCCAGCGCCACACCCGCCACCAGTGCAGCACCGAATCCGGCAACCGAACGGGTCAGGCTGGCGGCGATGTGCCCTTGGATGGTCCCGGCATCGAACAGCTTGCCCCAGGCTGCGAGGACTTCATGCAGCGGCGGAAGGAACACCCGCGTGGACGGGCTCGCCAGGTACGTCGGCCCGAGTTCCCACAGTGCCAGGAAGGCAAGGACGGCCGCGGACTTCCACGCCGCCGATCCCGCAACTGCGGTGACGCGGCGCGCCACGGCGCGGACCGGCGTCGTGCGTTCCGCCTCCACACGGACTGAAGGTTCGACGGCGGCAGTCGGCTGGGGTGCGGCGGCTGCGGTTTCTGCGTGCGTCAGGGTGGTCGTCATCAGGCCGCGCTCCTTTCAAGGGTGGTTGGTTCGTCGGGGGCACTGCCGTCCGGCAGGATCTTGCGGTGTCCGGCATCCTGCGCTCGCCGGACCTCGTCGTGGAGGAGTGTCCAGACCTGGTGCCTGTGCTCCACGAAGGCCGGGTTGGAGCGGATGTCCTCGTCTCCGTCGCGGTCCGGAATGTCGATGTCCACGATTTCCTTGAGCCGGCCGGGCCGGGCGCTGAGCACGGCAACCCGTTGACCCAGGTACACGGCCTCGTCGATGCCGTGCGTGATGAAGATGATCGTCTTGCCGGTGGCCTTCCAGATCCTGAGCAGTTCGTCCTGCAACTGCTCGCGGGTTTGTGCGTCCAGGGCCGCGAACGGCTCGTCCATCAGCAGGACGTCGGGCTCGTAGGCCAGGCTCCGGGCAATGGCCACGCGCTGCTTCATGCCGCCGGAGAGCTCGTGCGGGTAGCGGTCCTCGAAGCCCGCCAACCCAACGAGTGCAAGGTACTCACTGGCTTTCGCAGCGCGTTCCCGGCGACTCAGCTTTTTGCCGTCAGGTCCTTTGCCTTCGAGTCCAATGGACACATTGGCCGAGGCCGTCCGCCACGGGAAGAGTGCGTATTGCTGGAACACCACGGCACGATCCTTTCCGGGGCCGGTCACGGTTTTGCCGTCCACCAGGACCTCTCCCGAGGTCGGCGTGGAAAGCCCGGCCAACAGGTCCAGCAAGGTGGTCTTGCCGGAGCCGCTGGGCCCTACCAAGGTGAGGAACTCGCCATCGCGCACGTCCAGGCTGAGCCCATCGATGGCCGTGAGCCGGGAAGCGGGTGCTCCTTTCGTGGCACGGACGGTGAATTCCTTGGTGACGTCTTTCAGGCTGATTTTCACGGTCATTGCTATCCCTTCGTCGTTCCGCTGGAAGCCGTGGCGCTGGCCGCAGGCTGCTTGGCAAGATCGTTGAAGTCGTTGGTGTAGTACTTGGACGGCGTCAGGTTGCCCTTCACGATTCCCGAAGAATTCAGCCATGCCTCCCAGCGGGTGAAGTCCTCGTCCTTGATCACGCCGTTGTCCGGCACGCCCGGGCTCTTCCAGTACTTGAGGTTGGCCGTGCTTTCGTTGCGTCCACGGTTTTCGATGATCTTGGTGAAGCGCGCGATCACTTCCTCCCGCGGTGTTTCCGTGGCCCACTTCAGGGCTTTGGCAATGGCAGTGGTGAACTCGCGGGTGGTGTTCGGGTTCTTTTCGATGAAGTCGTTCCGGAGCACGATCTGGCCGCCGGCGAACGTGCCGAACAGTTCGTAGTCGTTGAACAGGGACCGCAGCCCGCCGGCTTCGATCGCCCGGTCCTGCAGCACGCCGCCCAGTGTTCCGGCATCCACCTGTCCGCGACGAATGGCTTCCTCGGTGTCGTTCGGTGGCAGCGGCACCAGCTGGACCTGCTTGATGTCGTCTTGGCTGAGGCCGTTCTTGGTGAGGTAGGTGTTGATGACGGCCTCGTGGTGGGCGCCCAGGGTGTTGACGGCGATTTTCTTGCCGATCAGGTCGCGGGGTCCTTTGATGTCGCTGTCGGCTTTGACGTAGTAGCCACTGAAGTTCTTGGCGTCTGCGCCGTAGTAGTTGATGACGCCCTTCACCGGGGCACCGGCTTCGATGAGCTTGGTCACCGCGCCGGTGAACGCCCCGCCAAAGTCGGTCTGGTTGGTCGCCGCCGACTGGATGTCCTGCGGACCACTGGTGGTGTTGCCCACCCAGTTAAGCTTGATGTCTCCCAGATAGCCCAGGTCCGCGGCGAGCTCTGGGAACGTGACTTGGTTGGCCCAGCCCTGGTAGCGGAGTTCCTTGACTTCGGGACCCGCCTGGCTGGCTTGACCGGCGTCGGCTGAACCGCCGCAGCCGCTCACCGTCAGCGCTAGTACGACGGCGGCCGCGACGCTCAGGAGGGGCAGTTGCAGTTTCATGGGAGCTACTTTCGGGTGGTTGGTTTGTGGTTGGGGAAGCCATCTGCGAAACGGCTTGGGAACGATGAAAGCCCATTTCGACGGCGGCAGGGAAGCGATCCGGTAACGGCCGGAAACGCGGGGAAACAGCGGGCAACGCAATGAAATCCGGGGCCACCGGAGGCAACGGGAAGACACAAAGTCCTCTGGTTGAGCCGCGTGAAGGCTGTGTTCCGCGAGGTGACGTCCGGCGACAGACAGGACCAAAGCGACTGGCCAGTACCGGCGTCGGGCAGTCATACTGCGGGACCCCACAGCAATATGGGGTTTAGTTCGTATTGATCCTCACAACCGGGCGCAATTCTTCGCCCCGCGGGCCGGTGGGCGGATACGGTAGATACATGACGTCTAGCATCGCCGCCGAGTCCGTTCGGCCTACCCGCAACATTCCTGCCGATATCGCCCGTTCCTGGCTCCTCGTGAACGCCATGAAGACGGAGCTTTTTGACGAATCGGCGGGCTCGCGTGCAGACGCCATCATCCTTGACATCGAAGATGCCGTTGACCCGTCCCAGAAGGACAAGGCCCGCGAGAACGTGGTGAACTGGCTGGCCAACGGCGGCCAGGCCTGGGTCCGCATTAACGACGCCACCAGCCCGTTCTGGGCCGACGACCTCGCAGGCCTGCGCGGCACCCCCGGCCTGCTCGGCGTGATGCTGGCCAAGACCGAATCCGCGGACCAGGTCACCGAGTCTTACCACCGCATGGACGGCAAGACCCCCGTGATCGCGCTGGTGGAGTCCGCCCTCGGCATCGAAGAGGCCAACCACATTGCCCGCGCCCAGGGTGCGTTCCGCCTGGCGTTCGGTTCGGGCGACTTCCGTCGCGATACCGGGATGGCGGCAACCCCGGAGGCCATGGCCTACCCGCGTGCCAAGCTCGTGGTCGCCAGCCGCGTGGGCAACCTGCCGGGTCCGATTGATGGCCCCACCGTGGGCACCAACCACCCGATCCTGCGCGAGCAGACCGGCATCACCGTGACCATGGGCATGACCGGCAAGCTGTGCCTGGCCATCGACCAGACCACGGTCATCAACGAGGTCATCAGCCCCACGCCGTCCGATGTCGCCTGGGCCACCGACTTCATGAACGACTTCGAAGCCAACGGCCGCGTGATCCGCGACGGCTCGGACCTCCCGCGCCTGGGCCGTGCCGAGAAGATCATGAAGCTCGCGGTGGCCTTCGGGGTCCAGCCTTCGCTGTAGGCATGCTCGTCCACGGCGTCGTCTGGGACTCGTCCTCCCCAGCGTTGCGCCTCCACACTCCTGCCGGGGAGTTCACTGACGTTGCGTTGGCCCAGGGATCATCCCTGGGCCTGCGCGTTATCGCGGGTCTGTGGTGCCTCGGCCACGTCAAAGTGCATGGGCCAGGAGAGCGGACCCACGTTCCCTGCCGCAGTTCTTCCCCCGCCGAACGAGGCAAACAGTGTGGCGCCTGCTTTGCCAAGGACGATTCCCGGCTCATGCACGACTTCCACCGCGGCGGTTCCGTCCCGCCCGGGCTTCGGGCCTACCTCATGCAGCCGCACTGGCTCTACGTCGCCACGTTCGCCAACGGCGCCACCAAGGTAGGGACGGCCTCTGCCCCACGGAAGTGGAACCGGCTCGCCGAGCAAGGAGCCGTTCACGCCTCCTACGTTGCTAACGCCGAGGACGGCCGGATCGTCCGTGTACTCGAAGACCTCGTGACGCGGGACCTGGGACTCGTCCAGCAAGTCCGCTCCGCTGCCAAGGCGACCTCGCTCGTGGAGCCGCGTCCCGGCGTCGAACTCCAAGCGATCAACCGGAAGCAGGCCGCCAGCGTGCGGGAATTGCTGGGTGGCTTGGCCATGACCGGTTACACGGTTGTGGAGGAAGAGTGGGAGCGCCCTGCTTTGGCCGACCGGCTGTGTGACGCCCGCGCCTCCGGCGCCATCCGCCACGCCTACCCTGCAACGTTCGACGACGGCGGTCACGGACTGCGGGTCCGCTCGCTGTCAGGGGCTATCGCCTTGGCCGGGCTCCCGGACGCTGCCGGAGTTGAGGTGGAGGGCAGCTTCGTCGCTGACCTCGGAGCGCTGAAGGGACGCAGGATCGAACTCGGCCGGCACGTCACGGAGATCCCCGCGCTGCAGGACTCCCTGTTCTAAGGCGTTGAGTGGCCGCCGGTAGACTTGGACGGTGCTGAACGAATTCTGGGCCTCTGCCTCCACCGGGTACAAAGCGCTGGTCTTCAGCGCCATGGGGCTGATCGCCGTCGGACTGATCCTCTCGATCGCAGGCAATACCTCCGGAAACCAAGGCCTCGCGCTGGCCTCGCTGCCCGTCATTGGCCTGGGCCTGGTGCTCCACGTAGTGGGCCTGGTGGTCCGCGGCCAGAAGATCCGCAAGAGCTACAAGAAATAACCGCTTCATCAGGCGGTATCGGCGCTGCATCCGGCAGTGGCTGGCCGATAGGGTTGGAACCATGAGTATCAATCCGGACCTGCAGGGCCGAAGCTACCCTGCCGCAGAGGTTTACGACGTTGGCCGTGAAAAGATCCGCGAGTTCGCGAAGGCCGTGAAAGCCACCAACCCCGCGCACTTCGACGTAGAAACGGCGCGCGCCTTGGGCCACCGCGACCTCGTTGCGCCGCCGACGTTCGCCATTAT
This sequence comes from Paenarthrobacter sp. NPDC090520, assembly GCF_044769205.1. Lineage (NCBI taxonomy): Bacteria > Bacillati > Actinomycetota > Actinomycetes > Micrococcales > Micrococcaceae > Paenarthrobacter > Paenarthrobacter sp. NPDC090520. The sequence goes on along the minus strand of NZ_JBIVXM010000004.1, from coordinate 84,185 downwards.
CATTGCCCAGCGCGCCGACGCCCAACTGGTGGAAGACCCCGAGGCGGGGATCGACTTCTCCCGCGTGGTCCACGCCGACCAGCGTTTCACGCACCACCGCGCCATCGTGGCCGGCGACCGGCTGGTGGCCGAGCTCCATGTGGACGGTGTCCGCGCCATGGGCGGCGGTGCCATGATTACCACGCGTTCGGAAATCTATGCTCTGACCGACGGCGACGACCGTGAGAAGGTAGCCACTACCACCTCATCCATCCTGGTCCGCGGAGAGGGACAGTAATGCCAAAGTTCGAAGACCTGTCAGTCGGCCAGGAAATTGGCTCCACAAGCATCGAGGTCACGCGCCAGGACCTGGTCAAGTACGCCGGGGCATCCGGTGACTTCAACCCGATCCACTGGAACGAAGCCTTCGCCACCTCCGTGGAACTTCCGGGCGTCATCGCACACGGCATGTTCACCATGGGCTCCGCAGTTCAGCTCGTGAGCGACTGGGCAGGCGACCCTGCCGCCGTCGTCGATTACCAGACCCGCTTTACCAAGCCCGTCCTGGTCACCGACACCACCGGTACCACTGAGGCGGGAGCCGTCATTGACGTCACCGGCGTGGTTGGCGCGCTCGACGCCGAGGCCGGCACCGCCCGCATCGACCTGACCGTGGTTGCCGCCGGGCAGAAGGTCCTCATGAAATCCCAGGCGGTTGTGAAGGTCGCCTGACCCAGCGCCATACTGCAACGCAGCGGCGCGCCACCACGGCAGGAATGTCGAGGTGGCGCGCCGCGGTTGTTGCCTCCTGCGCAGCCAGCGGCGGGGCGGGCTGCCAATCCCCGCTAGGCTTGATGGGTGACCCAGACGCTGCTTTCCGAACTGACCACGGCTGCTGTCGGCGGCCCCGCAGGTACCTATGTGGAGGCCCGTACCGAGGCTGAGATCATCGACGCCGTCCGGTCGGCTGACGCTGCGGGGGGGAAGCTGCTGATCATCGGCGGCGGCTCCAACCTCCTCGTTTCGGATGCGGGCTACCCCGGGACGGTCCTCAAGATCGCCTCCGAGGGGTTCGCGGTGGACTCCGAGGACAGCTGCGGGGGAGTGTCCCTGGTGGTCCAGGCCGGCCACAACTGGGATGCCCTGGTTGAATACACCGTCCTGCATGCCTGGTCCGGCCTCGAAGCATTGTCCGGGATTCCCGGTGCCACGGGCGCTACGCCCGTCCAGAACGTGGGTGCCTACGGTGCCGATGTCTCGCAGACCATCGCCTCGGTCCGTACTTGGGACCGCGAACGCCATGCCGTCCAGACTTTCACCTCTTCCGAGCTGAAGTTTGGCTACCGTGATTCCATCCTCAAGCAGACCACTGTGGAGGGCTCGCCGCGATACGTGGTGCTGACGGTCGAATTCCAGCTGGCACTGGGCAGGATGAGTGCTCCGATCCGCTACGCCGAGCTGGCCCGCGTCCTCGGAGTTGAGGTGGGCAAACGTGCCTACGCCAACGATGTCCGCCGCGAAGTCCTGAAGCTCAGGGCGTCCAAGGGAATGGTCCTGGACGCTGATGACCGTGACACCTTCTCCACGGGCTCGTTCTTCACCAACCCGATCGTGCCGGCCGAGCAGGCTGCGCAGTTGCCGGAGAACGCGCCCAAATACCCGGCGGGGAAGGATGGGCTGGTGAAGCTTTCCGCGGCTTGGTTGATTGACCAAGCGGGATTCACCAAGGGGTTCGGCCTGGAGGAGTCGAGTGTTTCCGGTGGCCGGGCCTCCCTGTCCACCAAGCACACCCTGGCCATCACCAACCGCGGCTCAGCCCGTGCCGCTGACATGGTGGCGATCGCACGCGAGGTGCGTGCCGGCGTCGTGGACCGCTTCGGAATCGAGCTCCACCCGGAGCCGCTGCTCATTGGGGTAGAGCTCTAGGCTTTCCGGAAGGTTGGGCGTCAGCGGACGCGTCGCTCCGCGATGGGCAGAACCTTGTTGAGCAGCAGGAAGGTCAGGCCACAACTGACTGCCCCTAGCAGGAAGATCTGGCTGAAGGCGATGCTCTGCGGCGACGGGCCGCTCGGGAGGAAAAGCCCGGCCGTGGCAAAACCCACCAAGCCGAGCATCATGACGATGGAACCCAGCAGGAAACTGCGGACCTGCGCCGCGGCGGCAGGGTAGAACCATGGTTCGGGGGCGTCGTCGTCGCGGTCCGATACTGGCTGGCTCACGGCAGCTGTGCCAATCAGGAGGGCAGCCGCGGCTGTGGCAACGAGTCCCGCCAGCTGGATTCCCTGCATGGAGGGGGACAGACTCACTCCCGTGCCGACGGCAACGATGAGTCCGGCGCCGAGCCCAATGGCGGTGCAGCACCAACCGGCGGCGGCGAGCCAACGGCTGAGCGGCCGCACCAGAGGGGCAAGATCACCAAAAAGCATGTAGCCATCCTAGGAAACGGTTCTGGAAGGCCGCTGGGAGGCGCGGCAAGGTTCCCTGTGCCCCCGGGCGGCCCATAGGATGAAGCATGCCTGCGAAGCCGCTTTCCTCCAGCACGCTGTCCGTCCGGCCGCAGGTCATGGGCCGTTTACGCCTGGTGAGCCAAGGACTGCTGGGCGGCGGGTTTCCTTCCGTGCCCGATGCTGTCCGCTGGATGACGGCCATGCAGGCGCAGGACCTTGGCCACGCACTGTGGGCCGTGGGACAGCGGGTGCCCGGGACAGCGGCCTCCCACGTCCGGGCCGCCCTGGACGCCGGAACCATCGTCCGTTCGTGGCCCATGCGCGGCACACTGCACCTGTTGGCGCCCGAAGATCTTCGCTGGATTCTTGCCATCACCCGTCCGCGACTCTTGAAGTCGTTGACCGGCCGGCACCGCGAACTGGCCATCACCCCGGACGACATCAGCCACGCCAGGGACATCGCACTGAAGACCTTGGAGGCCCTGAAGAGCTCTGATGGGACCATCGGTGCCAGCCGGGAACAGCTCTTCGCAGCCTTTGGGGAAGCCGGACAGGTCACCACGGGGCAACGCGGAATCCACCTCCTGGGCAGCCTGTGCCAGGAGGCATGGCTGGTCCAAGGTCCAATGGCGGGGAGCAACGGAAAGGTGGGCGTCCAGCAACTGTTCGTGCCTTTCGACCAGTGGGTCAAGGAATCCCGTGACCTGGCCCGGGAGGAAGGCATCGCCGAGCTGCTGCTGCGGTACATCCGGGGCCATGGCCCGGCGACCATCCGCGATTTCGCCTGGTGGAGCCAGGTGCCGCTCACGGAGGCCCGGAAGGCACTGACTGCGGTGCAGGAGCAGATGGTGGAGCTGGCTTTCGACGGTACCAGCTATTGGCTCTCGCCAGAGACTGCCGCCATGCTCGACGCCGGTGTGCCCGGCTCCCGCTCGTTGCTGGCTCTCCCCGGCTTCGATGAGTACCTGCTCGGGTACCAGGACCGGAACCTGGTCCTGGATCCCGAGCACGCCGAATTGGTGGTCCCGGGCCGGAATGGTGTGTTCAAGCGCATCATCGTCTCCGGAGGCGTGGTGGTGGGGACGTGGGCGCGGACCGGCAGCGGGAAGGACGTGGGCGTGGTTCCGGAGCCCTTCCTCGGCGACCTCGGTCCAGCCGCAAGCCGCTCGTTCCAAGCGCAGGGCCGGGCGTTCGCGAAGTTCATGGCGGGCTGAGACGCCGAGAACCCGCCTTCCCGTCACTGGGCAGCAACGGAAAAGCGGGTTCAGGACGTGACGGCGGTGAGGCTAGAGCTTGCCCGTCACGATGTTCAGCATGCGGCGCAGCGGCTCTGCTGCGCCCCACAGGAGCTGGTCGCCCACGGTGAAGGCGCTGATGTACTCCGGGCCCATTTCGAGCTTGCGGATGCGTCCCACCGGGATGTCCAGGGTGCCTGAAGCGGCCACCGGGGTGAGGTCCGCCATGGAGGCTTCCTTGGTGTTGGGCACGACCTTGGCCCACTCGTTGTCCTTGGCCAGGAGGTTTTCGATCTCCGTGACGGACAGGTCTTCGCGGAGCTTCAGGGTCAGTGCCTGGGAGTGTGAACGCATGGCGCCGATGCGGACGCAGAGTCCGTCCATGGCAATGTGTTCCTTGCCCGCGGCGCCCTTGGCGGTGCCGAGGATCTTGTTGGTTTCCACACCGGCCTTCCACTCTTCCTTGGACTGCCCGTTGCCGAGGTCGGCGTCGATCCAGGGGATCAGGGAGCCGGCCAGCGGAACGCCGAACTGCGTTGCGTCAACGCCGGTGCGCTGGGTGGCGAGCACCTTGCGGTCGATCTCCAGGATGGCCGACGCGGGGTCATCGAGCTCGCTGCTGACCTCGTTGTTGAGGGTACCGAACTGGTTGAGCAGTTCGCGCATGTGGCGGGCGCCGCCGCCGGAAGCAGCCTGGTACGTCATGGACGTACCCCACTCCACGAGGTTGTTCTTGAACAGGCCGCCCAAGCCCATCAGCATGCAGGAAACCGTACAGTTACCGCCGATGAAGTCCTTCACGCCGCCGGAGAGCCCGGCATCGATGACGTCCCGGTTGATAGGGTCCAGCACGATGATCGAATCGTCGTTCATGCGCAGGGTGGAGGCAGCGTCGATCCACAAGCCGTCCCAGCCACGGTTGCGGAGTTCGCCGTGGACCTGCTTGGTGTAGTCGCCGCCCTGTGCGGTAACAATAATCGGCAGCTTGGCAAGCGTCTCAATATCGAACGCATCCTCGAGCTTGCCGGCCCCATCAGCGAAGGACGGGGCGGCACCTCCTGCGTTCGAGGTGGAGAAAAATACCGGGTTGATGTTGGCGAAGTCGTTCTCTTCCTGCATGCGGTGCATCAGGACGGAGCCGACCATGCCACGCCAACCGACCAGTCCAACGGACGGATTAGCTGCTGTAGTCATTCACCCAGTCTAAACTTTCGGACCCGCCCGCCGCTGTTGGTTACGTCACCCGCACAACGTACGACGACGGCCCGCACCGGAGCGCCCGGTGGCCCCGAAAGCGGGTCTACTGGCTGGCGTCGTGCTCCTGCAGGAGGGCCGTTTTCCGGGCCCGCAGCGCAAAGAAGGCGCCGAAGGCGAAAACCTGCGTGACTACCACGAGCACGATGATCCCCAGGATCTTGTTGCCACCCAGGATCATGGTCAACCCGACGATGGCCGAGAGCAGGGCGAAGAGCGGCAGCAGCATGTAGCCCAGCACAAAGAGGGTTTCGGGTTTCTTGAGCATTGCTTGCATGTCCTGGTTTCTAGTTCTCGGTCCGGCGCCACGTGGTGAACCGGTATTTCGTGCCATTGTTGGCGGTGAGCCAGCCCTCGGCCGGCGCCATGGTGTCAAACTTCCAGTCGTCGCCCAGTTCCGGAGCGAAGGTATCGCCGTCGAGCCCGGCATCGATGATGGTGATCACCGCAAGGTTGGCGATGCCCATGGACTGTTCGAAGATCTCTCCGCCGCCGATGATCCAGACCTTTTGGCCGCCGGGGGCGAATTGGGATTCCAGCAAGGCGGCGTCGAGGGAGGACACGACAGTGGCGCCTTCGGCCTCGGGAGTTGATGCCCACTCCTGGTTCCGGGTGACCACAATGTTGGTTCGTCCCGGCAGCGGCCGGTACTTGTCCGGGAAGGACTCCCAGGTCTTCCGGCCCATGATCACGGGGTGGCCCGTGGTGAGCTTGCTGAAGTGCTTCAGGTCTTCCGGCAGGTGCCAGGGCATGCTGCCGTCCTTGCCGATCACTCCGGCTTTGGTCTGTGCCCAGATCAGGCCGATGCCGGTCATGGCGGCGGCGGTCTCCTGGGTGAAGATGACGCCCGGAAGCTGGGCCGGGTTCTCTGGCGAAGGAGTGCTCATACGGCGATCGGTGCCTTGATGGTGGGGTGGTGCTGGTAGTTGACCACTTCGAAGTCGTCCAGCGTGTAGTCGAAGATCGAGTCCGGCTTCCGCAGGATGTTCAACTGCGGGTACTGGTACGGTTCGCGGCTGAGCTGTTCGGCCACTTGCTCCACGTGGTTGTCGTAGACGTGGACATCGCCGCCGGTCCAGACGAATTCGCCCGGTTCCAGGCCAAGTTGCTGGGCCACCATCCGCGTGAGCAAAGCGTAGGAGGCGATGTTGAACGGCACGCCCAGGAACGTGTCTGCCGAGCGCTGGTACAACTGGCAGGACAGCTTGCCGTCAGCCACGTAGAACTGGAAGAAGGCGTGACATGGCGGCAGCGCCATGTCCTTGAGTTCGGAGACGTTCCACGCGGAAACGATGTGCCTACGCGAGTCCGGGTTGGCTTCCAAGCCCTTCATGAGCTCGGAGATCTGGTCGATGTGGCCGCCATCGGGCGTGGGCCAACTGCGCCACTGCACACCGTACACCGGGCCGAGTTCGCCCTCGGCGTCAGCCCACTCGTCCCAGATGCTCACGCCCTGGTCCTGCATCCACTTGACGTTCGAATCGCCGCGCAGGAACCACAGGAGCTCGACTGCCACGGACTTGAAGTGGACCCGTTTGGTGGTGATGAGCGGAAAGCTCGCGCCCAGGTCAAAGCGCAGCTGGCGCCCGAAGACACTCCGGGTTCCGGTGCCTGTGCGGTCCGATTTGTGCGTGCCATTCGCCATGACGTCACGCAGAAGGTCTTCGTAAGGGGTGGGAATGCTCACGGTTCAAGCTTACTTGTTTGGGCCAGGCGGCCGCGCAGCAGATCGAGGAGCGTTTCGTCACTGACTCCCAGCGAACGCGCCCTTGAGATCACATCGTCGATGGCTGCCATCACCGCCGCATCAGCTCCCACCGGGCCGTGCGGCGCAGCAGGCGGGCCGACGACGACGGTCCCGTTCCGCCGTCGTGCTTCTATCAGGCCGGACTGCTCAAGTTCCCGATAGGCGCGTGCCACCGTTCCGGCGGCGATGCCGAGATCGGCGGCCAGGCTGCGCACGGTGGGCAGGCGGCTGCCGGGCGGCAAGACCCCCACGGCTATCAGCGAACTGAGTTGCCTGCGGATCTGTTCGTAGGGCGGGACGGGATCCGCGAGGTCGATGGTGATCCCGGCGGTCATGGCGTGGGCGTTTCCTGAGGGAAAGCGCTCCGGCGGGAGAGGTTCCGAAACAGGCTGCGGACGGGCGTGACGGCGACGGCAACGGAGGTGGCCAACAAGATGGCGCCGATGATGGGGGCGGGGCTCGGTCCCAGCCGATCGAACGCCGGGAAGAGCGCCGCCCATGCCTCGGCGTTTCCGAGCAGCATCAGTGCCGATTGTGCCAACAGGAAGGCAGCCAGAGTGCGGACGATCCGGTACATCGCGATGGCCCGCAGCGCAGCGTCGAGGCTGTCTTCGCCTGGAGCTTCCGGAAGACCTCGACGACGGCGGGTGGCCAGGATCGAGGCGGCCCCCACCAGCCCAACGCCCACCATGAGCAAAAGGGTGGAAGGCCACGTGGGTGGTCCAACCAGAAGCACTTCCCCCATGCCGGTCATGACGATGGTGACAAGAAAGACGGCCGCTGAGGCAAGGGCAAAGTAGAACAAACCCTTCGATACGGCTTGCCGGGGCCAATGCAAGGGAGCTTCGGGGTCGCCATAGTTGCGGGCGATCAACAGCTCGCCAGCAGCGACGGCCAGGAGGATCAACGTGGCGGTCACCGAGATAATGATGGCGGGGGTCAGCGGTCCTTGACCTTGTTTCGGATTGAAACCGAACCACATCCCCAGCGTCAGGAGCGGCAAGGCTCCAGCAATCCCCAGGCCGGCGCCAAGGGACACTGTCAGCTTCACCGCGCCATGTGTGGCTGGATCGGTTCGGAGGGAGCGGCCGCTCACGGCATTCTTGCTGGCAGCGAGCGAAGGGAGTTTGGGCACCCTCCACCACCACATGACCAGCAGGACAGCCACGTTGACCAGGCCTAGCACGTTGAACCACGACGATTGCCAGACGGCGCCTGGCGCCGGAAGGGTGGCGTAGTTCCCGGCGATGGCCGCCAGGCCCGCTGCGATGGTGGATACGGTTCGGAGCAGTCGGCTGGCTGCGATGGCCCGGAGAGACTTGTTGTCATCGCTGTCCAGGGTTTCCAGTTGGCGCCGTCTCGCCATGAGCAGCAGGACCAGCCATGTGCCGGCAGCGAGGACCAGCAAGGCGCCGCCGAGCCATCCTGCGAGTTCCGATCCAGCGATCCTGCCGTCCTGGCCCTGGCCGGTGTAGGTGGTCGTTCCCATGGGCGACGGGGGAGCTGGGGCAGGAAGCACGGGAGTGAAAGCGGGCAACGACGCGATCGATGCTATGGCGGCAGCCGCATAGGCAAAGATCAAGCCTGTGGTCCAAGCAAGTTTCCGGGGGAGGAAATCGCGAATCCTGCGGACGGCGAGCTCAGCGTACCTGCGGGGTGCTTTCGGTGCCGGGTAGCTCCACTGGCCCAGGGCATGGACCAGCAACACCGCGGCTACCGGCCAAGACAGAGCCGAAAGGAGCGCCTCCGAGGTGAAGGGCGCATTCGACGCTCCGGGATTGGCCCGGATGATGCCTGCGCTCATGGCACCCTGAAGGGAGCTGGCCATCCAGCCGATGATGCCCACCCACAATCCGTGCGATTCCACGGACGTGGAATCAGGGCTGGACCAGACCTGCACCCTGAGGAACAGGTAAACGAGGAGCGCGCCGATGACTGGAGCGAGCAACAGCAGAGGCGGCAGGTAGAAGGACACGGTCAAGACCCCCAAGTCTTCGAATCAATGTGTCAAGTATTTGATACAAAAACCCAAGGGGTCAAACTAGCTCAGTCGTCGAAGGGCTTGACCTGCTCCACGGACACCACTTTCCGTTCGCTGCCGCGGACCACTTGGCACACAATCACTTCGCCCGGGGTCAGGAAGGGATCTGAATCGGGCAGCAGCTTTCGCAGGGACCCGGACATGTGCAGGCCAAGTTGCTTCAGCACGGTTGGCAGGGCCGGACGATGCGTGCACACGGCGATGGGCACCTGCTTGTCGAAGAGGGCCTCCACCGCTGCCGCGGTCTTCTTCGGCGACCTGTCGTGGTTGTGTTCGGTAAGGGCTTCCACCAGTTTCACCTTGGCTCCGCTGGCCTTGGCATAGGGAGCGATGGTGGCGACGCAGCGCACCCACGGGCTGCTCACGATGCGCTGGGGTTTCCATCCCTGCAGGAGGCGCTGCACGGCAACGGCTTGCCGCTGCCCCGTGGCAGCCAAGGGACGGTCGCCTTCGGCCTTGGTCCACGACGATCGCGGCTTGGCCTTGGCATGGCGGATCAATACCAGCGGCCAGGTGTCGAGTTCTCCTTTGACGTGCGCTTTCTCCAGGTACTCGAGTGGCGCTACGTCCGAAGGGTTGCTCAGGAAGGTGGCCGCCCTGTCCGGGCTGCACCACATGACACTGTCCACTTCCTTGCCGTCCGGACGGAGAAGATCTCCATTAACCCGGACAGCCCAATAACGGACAACCTTGAGGCCGGCATTCACGTGGTAGTGGATGGGTGGCAAGGGGATGCCCAGGGTGGCATCCAGCCCAATCTCTTCACGCACTTCCCGGACGGCGCACTCCGGAACCGTCTCGCCGTCGTCGAGCTTTCCTTTGGGCCAGGACCAATCGTCGTAGCGTGGTCGATGGATGAGCAGCACTTCGAGGGCACCTTTGTTGATGCGCCAGGGAATGGCGCCGGCCGCCACGACGGCTACCGGTTCGCCCGGATGGTCCGTCTGGTCGGCCACGGGGGTATCGCTGTTCAACTCTTCCCTTACCGCCGCGCTGCTGCCCGCTGACGCGAACGCGAAGCCAGGAGCCAGGACTGCATATCCAGCAACGGTTCGCCGTTACCGTCCAGGTGGTGGCGGGTCCAGTGGCCTTGGTTGTCCAGATGCCAGCTGGCCGTACCGTCGTCCACGTAGCGGCGCATCAGGTCCAGGACCGTGTTCACATCGTCCTTGCTGGCGAGTTGGACCAACGCTTCCACACGCCTGTCGAGGTTGCGGTGCATCATGTCCGCGGAACCGATGTACACCACCGGGTCCCCGCCGTTCGCGAAGGCAAAGACACGGGAATGTTCGAGGAACCGGCCCAGGATGGAACGGACCGTAATGTTCTCGCTGAGCCCGGGAACGCCGGGCCGCAGCGAGCAGATGCCACGCACCACGACGTCTACCTTCACGCCCGCCTGGGACGCCCGGTAGAGGGAGTCGATGATGGCTTCGTCCACCATGGAGTTGACCTTGATCTGCACCCGGGCAGGTATACCTTTGCGGGCGTTGCGGATCTCCGTCTCGATCCGGTCCACCAGGCCGGAACGTACCGAACGCGGTGCCACGAGGAGCCGCTTGAACGTGGACTTCGGGGCGTAGCCGGAAAGCTGGTTGAAGAGCTTGGAGAGGTCCTCGCCCACCTGCTCATTGGACGTCAGCAGGCCCAGGTCCTCGTAGTAGCGGGCCGTGCGCGGATGGTAGTTGCCCGTCCCGATGTGGCAATAGCGCCGCAGTCCGTCCACTTCCTGGCGGACCACCAGGGACAATTTGCAGTGGGTTTTGAGCCCCACGATGCCGTACACCACGTGTACGCCGGCCTGCTCGAGCTTTCGCGCCCAGGAAATGTTGGCTTGCTCGTCGAAACGTGCCTTGATCTCCACGAGGGCCAGTACCTGCTTGCCGGCCTCGGCAGCATCGATCAGGGCGTCCACGATCGGGGAGTCGCCTGAGGTCCGGTACAGGGTCTGCTTGATGGCCTGGACCTTGGGGTCGGCAGCAGCCTGCTCAAGGAACGCCTGGACCGAAGTGGAGAACGAGTCGTAGGGGTGGTGCAGCAGGATGTCGCGGCGGCGCATTGCGGCGAACACGTTGGCGGCCTTGGACGTCTCGGATTCGTTCAGGTACCGGGACGTGTGCGGAACGTGCTTGGGGTAGTGCAGGTCCGGGCGGTCGATACCGCCGATGACCGAGAGGCCCCGGAGGTCCAGCGGAGCCGGGACGGAGTAGACCTCGGATTCGTCCACGCCGAGTTCGCGGACCAGCAGCGCACGGATGTTCGGGTTGATGTCCGTGGTGACTTCAAGGCGCACGGGCGGGCCGAAACGGCGGCGCAGGAGTTCCTTCTCCAGTGCCTGCAGCAGGTTCTCGGCGTCGTCTTCTTCCACCTCGACGTCTTCGTTGCGGGTGACGCGGAAGGTGTGGTGCTCCAGGACCTCCATGCCGGGGAAGAGCTTGTCCAGGTGGACGGCAATGAGTTCTTCAAGGGCGATGAAGCGGGCCACGCGGCCGGGAACTGCACCGGCGCGGGGTCCGTCCACCGAGATGAGCCGCGGGAGCTGGTCCGGAACCTTCACACGCGCAAAGAGTTCCTTTTCGCTGACCGGGTTGCTCACGATCACGGCCAGGTTCAGGGACAGGCCCGAGATGTACGGGAAGGGGTGTGCCGGATCCACAGCCAGGGGAGTGAGGATGGGGAACACCTTCTCCTGGAACATGAGGCTGAGGCGGTGCCGGGCCTCTTCGTCGAGCTCGTTCCAGTGCATGATGTGGATGTGCTCGTAGGCCAGGGCAGGGCGGATCTGCTCGGCGAAGACGCGGGCGTGGCGTTCCTGGAGCTTGTGGGCTTCCTCGCCGATCTGTTCAAGAACCTCTATGGGGCTGAGCCCGGCAGGGGAGGGGACGGCCAGGCCCGTGGCGATGCGGCGCTTGAGGCCGGCCACGCGGACCATGAAGAACTCGTCCAGGTTGGAGGCAAAGATGGAAAGGAAGTTGACCCGCTCCAACAGGAAGAGGTCCGGATCTTCGGCGAGTTCCAGGACGCGCGAGTTGAACGCCAGCCAGCTGAGTTCGCGGTCGAGGAACCGGTCCGGCGAAATGTCGCCTTCGGGCTCCAGGCTCGGGGCGAACTCCGGAATGTCAATGCGATCCTGGGTGGCCCGTGCGGCGGGCACTTCCGATGAGCCGAAGCGCGCGGGCAGCGTGGCGCCCTTTGAGGTGGATCCGGCGGTGCCGACGGGGTCCGGCTGCATGGGTTTCTCCTAAGCTCAGGACTGGGGTTTCCTCCCACATTACAAGCAATTGGGCGGCTCGAATCGATGATGTCCAGCCCTTTCCGGCAGATGGACGCTCGTGGTTAATTTTTGGTTAACGGTCCATACAAAACGTCCGTGTCCCAGCGGACGAAGCCCAGTTTTTGGTATAGGGCCACGGCGGCTTCATTGTCCGCGTCCACGTACAGCATGACCGCGTGGAGGTCCTGGTCCTGGAGGTGCCGGATGCCCGCCACAGTGAGTGCCTTACCGAGCCCGAGCCCCTGTGCTTCCGGCGTGACACCCACGACGTAGACCTCACCGATCGCCGGGTGGGCTCCCTGCCGTGGATGAACTTTGGTCCAGTGGTAACCCAGGAGTTCCCCGCCGGCGTTTACGGCGAGAAGGAAGCCCTCGGGGTCGAACCAGTCCTCGGCCTCGCGTGCCTGCACATCTGCCAGCGTCATTGAGCCCTGCTCCGGATGGTGCGCGAAAGCGGCGCGGTTGGCAGCCAGCCAGGCTTGCTCATCCTGACCCGGCACGAAGGCGCGCAGCGAAACATCCGGCGGCAGGACGACGTCGGGCAGTGCTGCGGTGGAGGACATCAGCCGCATCTTCCGCAGCTCCCGGACCGGGCCGTAACCGAAGCGCGCGGCCAGTTCGGCGGCTGCCTCGTGGTTGCCGTGGGACCACGCCGTCAGGCCTGCGAAGCCGCGCTTTTCCTGGAGTGCCGCCAGGAGGCGGCCCGCTACGCCCTGGTTCCGGTAACTGGGGTGCACGGCCAGTTCCAGGACGCCGCTCCCGTCGGGCGCTTCAACGACGACGGCGATGCCGGCGAGGTCGTCCGCGGTGGACGGATCCGAATCTTCATCGGGTGCATAGAGTGCCAAGGAAAGGAGGGCATGTCCGCCGCCGTCCGCGCCGCGCAAGGTGACCAGCGTCTGCTCCGAGAGCGGGGGATTCCCGTCCGACTCGCCGGCAGCAGCCGCGAGCGTGCTGAAGTCCTTGAAGAGTCCGGGGTCAAGTGCGCCGGTGACGTGCAGTACGGGCCAGTTCTCGGGGTGCGCGTGACTCATGATGCAAGGCTATACGCCCGGGGCAAGCCCCGCGATTTGGCATGCCCGGCCAACAGGGGTAGTCTCGTTATCTCGTTCGGCTTCCCGAAGCCGGGCGCGAGGGGGATCCACCAGTGGGGTGGCTTCGATACGTTCGACCCGTATGTCCTCCACAACGCGGCAAAGGGCCGGGAATCACAGTGATTCCCGGCCCTTTCTGCTGTGGTGTCAGGCTTCGGACAATTCGTCATCCGGAAGCCGGACCAGCGTCAGGCGGTAGCCGACGTTGCGGACGGTGCTGATGAGGTTCTCGTGGTCGACGCCGAGCTTGGCGCGCAAGCGGCGGATGTGGACATCCACGGTGCGGGTGCCGCCGTAATAGTCGTAGCCCCACACCTCGGTGAGCAACTGCTGGCGCGTGAAAACGCGGCCGGGGTGCTGGGCCAGGTACTTCAGGAGCTCGAACTCCTTGAAAGTAAGGTTCAGCGGCTGCCCGGCTACGCGGGCTGTGTAGCTGGCCTCGTCAATAACGACGCCGGCTGCCCGGATTTCGGTCTGCGTTTCCTCTTCGCCCGGCGTGGCACGGGCCATGGCCAGGCGGATGCGGGCCTCCACCTCTGCGGGGCCGGCGGAATCCAGCACGATGTCGTCAACGGACCAGGCCGAGGAGACGGCAGCCATGCCGCCCTCGGTCAGGATCAGCATGAGGGGTGCGCTGAGGCCGGTGGCCTTGAGCAGTTGCGTCAGGGAACGCGCTCCTACCAGGTCCTTCCGGGCATCGAGGAAGACGATGTCCGTAGGGTCGGTTTCAAGCAGGGCTGTAGGTTCTGCCGGGAGGATGTGCACACGGTGGTTGAGCAACTCCAAGGCAGGCAGGATGTCCACCGAAGATCCGGTGCTGTTCGTCAGGAGCAGGATGTGCGACATAGTTCCTCCAATGGGCTGTCCGCGCATCATCGGGCGTCGAAACCGGAGTTTCACCGGCCGGTCACGGCGAACTGGGATCACCCTTGCCGTTGTAACGGGATCGAGGCGATGACAGTGCACTGTTGATGTCCGAGTATACCCACCAGGGCCCGTACAGTCAGGGATTCGTGACGGCCAGGCACCGGAATTACGACATATCGGGCCGCCATGAGGCAGGATTGACGAGAGGTCGTTAGGCGCATCGAATTGAGGATCGGGCACACAGTGAAGTCTTGGAGCATTGGGGTATTCGGACTTGTGGCGCTCGCAGCCATCGTGTCCAGCACCTTCGTTTCCCGGGAGGCCATGGTGGGCGTGGGAATCGTTGCCTCTGCCGCCGTGGGAATCGGCTGGCCCCACTTCCTTGCCGTCCCCGCCAAGAAAACCCTGGCTTCGGTCATTGCCTTGGCCGGCGCCGGTTCGGCCGTGACTGCCGCCTATATGCCCGCGCCGGGATTCCTGGACGGCACCCCTGCCTTCATTGCCGTGGGCGTGATGGCCGTCTTCATTATCCAGTTGATCCGGGGAACCGGGCAGGCGCAACGGCTTGAATCGACCCTGGGTTGCTGCGCCGGCGTGCTGCTCAACTGCCTCGGTGCGGGTTGGATCGCCGGTGCGCGGTTCAACGGCGTCAAGGAGATGGTCCTCGTGGCCGGACTCAGCGCAGCCGTGGCACTCCTGGTGGGCGTCATCCGCTGGCCGGACCGGATCGTCGCGCCCCTGGGCGTCGTCATGGCCGGGCTCATGGCGCCGCTGGCCGGGCTGGTTTTCTCCGACATCGCGGTCCTCCCTGCGGCCCTGGTTGGCGTGGTCGTGGGCTCGGTCCTGGTGTGCTTCCGCCGCATGACCACCCTGCGGCGCGGTCGCCTCAATCTTCCTGCGGCACTGGGCATGGGTGTTGCACCCGTCTGGGCTGTGGGGGCGCTGGCTTACTTCATAGACAAACTACTCATCTACTAACGGTTAGGATGGCATCATGTCTGTTCTCGCATTTGAAATCTTCTTCCTGGTCCTCCTTGGCCTCGCCAGCATCTCCATGGCCTGGTTCGCCGGCTTTGTTGTGTACCGCCTTTTCAAGGGCCAGAAGTAATCACCCCCTTCACGCCCTTCAACAGAGGTAGTGGTTGTGCCTATTGAGATCCCAACGGACCTGACCCCTGAACTCGTCCCCCTTTCCTGGCTCATTGGCGAGTGGGAAGGCCGCGGCCGGCTCGGCAGCGGCGACGAGGACTCGGAGCACTTCGTCCAGCATGTTTCCTTCACCCACAATGGCCTGCCCTACCTGCAGTACCGGGCCGAGAGCTGGATCAGTGACGACGCCGGCACAAAGTTGCGCCCGCTGACCGTCGAGACCGGATTCTGGGCGCTGGAACGGGAACTCCAGGAGGGCGATGGCGGCCCCGGACTGGTTCCTGCGGACATCGTTCCCGTACTCAAGACGGCAGACGACGTGGAAGAGCGCCGGAACAAGGACGGCGGCTTCGACCTCTCCGTTTCGATCTCCCACCCGGGTGGCATCACGGAGCTTTACTACGGCCAGATCAAAGGCCCCCAGATCCAGCTCAGCACCGACATGGTGATGCGGGGCAGCCACTCCAAGGAGTACACGGCGGCAACCCGTATCTTCGGCCTGGTGGATGGCAACCTGCTGTGGCGGTGGGATGTAGCCGCCAACGGCAAGTCACTTGAAGCCCACGCCTCGGCGTTCCTCCATAAAGCCTCCTGAGGCACCGGCCTGACGGCCGCCCAATCCGCGGCGAGGCCTCACTGAACGTTCCATAGAGCAACCAGCAAAAGGAGCAGCAAGTGACAGACAACCTCAAGCCCGGGGGCTACGAGGGCCTCAAGGCCGTGTTCTTCAACGGAACCTTGAAGCCCTCGCCGCAGCTCAGCAACACCGACGGCCTGATCCGCATCAGCCGGGACATCATGGAGAAGCAGGGCGTTTCCACCCGGCTGTTCAGGACCGTGGACCATGACATCGCCAGTGGCGTCTATCCGGACATGCGGGAGCACGGCTGGAAGAGCGACGAATGGCCGGAGATCTACCCTTCGGTGCAGGAAGCGGACATCGTGGTGGTGGCCGGCCCCATCTGGCTGGGCGACAACTCCTCCCAAACCAAGAAGCTGATCGAACGCCTGTACGCCCACTCGGGCCAGCTCAACAGCAAGGGCCAGTGGGCTTTCTATCCGAAAGTCGGCGGCTGCCTGATCACCGGTAACGAGGACGGTATCAAGCACTGTTCCATGAACGTGCTCTACAGTCTCCAGCACGTCGGCTTCACCATCCCGCCGCAGGCCGATGCCGGCTGGATCGGTCCCGTGGGCCCCGGTCCCAGCTACCTGGACGAAGGATCGGGCGGCCCGGAGAGTGATTTTACTAACAGGAACACCACCTTCATGACGTGGAACCTGCTGCACCTGGCCAAGCTCCTGCGCGACGCCGGGGGCATTCCCTCCTATGGAAACCTGCCGGATGAATGGAAAGCCGGAACGCGCTTCGATTTCGAAAACCCCGAGTACCGCTGAGGAACCGTACCCCTCAGGGAATACGCCCGAACACCAAGGACTTCTACTACATATGACTTACAAGAGCCCTCTGTTGTCGCGCCCTGGCGCGGTCGAGGACACCGGCCTCGATGCCGGCGTCGCGGCCCACTACGGCGAGCCGCTGCGCGAGCAACGCGCCCTCGCAACCGGTACCGCCGTCGTCGATCTGTCCAACCGCGGCGTGGTGACGGTGGCCGGACCTGACCGGCTCAGCTGGCTCAACACCCTCTCGTCGCAGCAGCTCACCAACCTCCAGCCGAGGGTGGCCAGCGAACTGCTGCTGCTCAGCGTCCAGGGCCGCATCGAATTCGATGCGCGGGTAATCGACGACGGCGGCACCACCTGGCTGATCGTCGAGGCAGCGGAAGCCCAACCCCTTGCGGAATGGCTGAACAAGATGAAGTTCATGCTGCGCGTGGAGATCGCCGACGTTTCTGCGGACTGGGCCGTGGTTGGCTCCAGCAGGCCGGTGGAGCAACTCGCCGACCGCCTGGTGTGGGAAGACCCGTGGCCGCATGTGGGTCCGGGTGGTTACTCCTACAGCCTGGTTCCCGAAGAATCGCATCCGGGGTTGGAACGTCCCTGGTTCGAGTACCTCGTGCCGGTTTCCGGGCTTGAAGCTGCGGTCGAGGGCCTGCCCTTGGCTGGTGCCATGGCGGCCGACGCCCTCCGCATCGCCGCCTGGCGTCCCCGTTTGGGTGCCGAAACGGACGACAAGACCATTCCCCACGAACTCGACCTGATCCGTACGTCCGTGCACCTGAACAAGGGTTGCTACAAGGGCCAGGAAACCATTGCCCGCGTCCACAACCTCGGCCATCCGCCGCGGCGGTTGGTCTTCCTCCAACTGGACGGTTCGCAGCACACCCTCCCCGCCGCTGGCAGCGTCGTATTTGCCGGGGAACGCAAGGTGGGTACTCTGACATCTGTGGCGCAGCACTTCGAGATGGGCCCGGTGGCTTTGGCTGTCATCAAGCGTTCGGTGTCTGCCGAAGATACGTTGACGGTGATGGACGGCGATGAGCCGTACGTCGCAGCCCAGGAAGTGATCGTCGCCCCCGACGCCGGCCAGGTGGTCGGGCGCCAGACCGGATTCCTGAAGGGACCCCACCGATGACCCAGCCCACCACGCCGGAGGCGGCGGACGCCCAGCCTTCGAACCAGGCCGACGACGAAACGTTGGCTTTGGCGCACGCGCTCTTTGACGCCGCCCGGGAAGGCAACTCCGAACTCTTGCGGGGTTACCTCGGCGCCGGTGCTCCCGCGACGCTGACCAACGCGGCGGGGGATTCGTTGCTCATGCTGGCGGCTTACCATGGCCACGAGGAAACCGTTCAGCTCCTGGTGCATCACGGCGCCGACGTGAATGCGGCCAACGACCGTGGGCAGACTCCACTCGCCGGGGCGGTTTTCAAGGGCTACGCAGGCGTAGCCAGGGTCCTGGTGGACGCTGGCGCGGATCCCGACGCCGGCACGCCCAGTGCCCGGGACGCAGCGAAGATGTTCGCGCGCACCGAGATCCTGGATTTGTTGGGCTAGCCGCAAGGCCGTTCCAGAGAACCCTGTTGCCTGTGGCAACAGGGTTTTCTTGCGTCTGACTATTCCACGTGGAATAGTTGTAGTGGAATATTTGCTGTGGAAGGGGTTTTGCCGTGCCAAAAGCCGCTGACCTGACGCCCTTGGGTGTCGCAGCGCTGGCGCTGCTGGCCGAAGGACCCATGCACCCTTACGAGATGTACCAGGTCCTGATGGCACGCCATGAGGACCGCCTGGTCAAGGTCCGTCCCGGAACCCTGTACCACGCCGTCGGACGCCTGGCTGAGAACGGCCTGGTGGAAGCTGCCGGTACCGAACGCGAAGGCAACCGGCCGGAGCGCACGACGTACCGGATCACGTCCGCCGGCCACGAAGCCCTGGATGCGCGGCTGCAGGACATGCTGGCGACTCCCATCAATGAATACCCCACCTTTCCCCACGCCATCGCGGAGGCCCACCACCTCCCGGCGGAGGTGGTGGCCGAACTGCTCGAGGGGCGGCTGGCGGCCCTCGGTGCCGATCTCGACTTCCTCCAGCAGGCCGAGGTGGCTGTGACGGCCAAGGGCCTCGAACGCAAATATTGGATAGACGTCACCTATCAACAAGCCATGCTTCGAACAGAGATCTCGTGGATCCGCGAGCTCCTTGCGGAGTTGCGCAGCGGTCAGCTGCCCTGGGACAACCCCCAGCCAACTCCGTCCGAACTTTCCACCAAACCAAAGGAATCCCTTGGAAAACGTAGCTAAGCCGTGGCCGGCCCTCTGGTCACTTGTGGTTGGCTTCTTCATGATCCTGATCGACACCACCATTGTGTCGGTCGCCAATCCACGGATCATGGAAGGCCTGAATACCGACATCAACGCCGTGATCTGGGTAACCAGCGCGTACCTTCTGGCCTACGCGGTGCCCCTGCTGATCACCGGCAGGCTTGGTGACCGCTTCGGTCCCAAGAACCTGTACCTCATTGGCCTGGTGGTCTTCACCCTGGCCTCGCTGTGGTGCGGACTCTCCGGAGACGTCACCATGCTCATCGCCGCGCGGGCCGTCCAAGGCCTGGGTGCAGCCATGATGACTCCCCAAACCATGGCAGTCATCACCCGCATCTTTCCCCCGGACCGCCGCGGGGCAGCCATGGGCCTGTGGGGCGCCACTGCCGGCATGGCCGTGCTCGTCGGCCCGATCCTGGGAGGCGTCCTGGTGGACGGACTGGGCTGGGAGTGGATCTTCTTCGTCAACGTTCCCATCGGCATCGTGGCCTTCATCCTCGTCACCCGCTTCGTGCCCAAGCTGACCACCCACAGCCACTCCTTCGACATCCTCGGCGTGGTGCTCTCGGCCCTTGGCATGTTCCTGCTGGTCTTCGGTATCCAGGAGGGCCAGACCTACAAGTGGGGAGTGGTCAACGGCTTCATCACGGTGTGGGGACTCATCATCGCCGGCATCGTTGTTTTGGCTGTTTTCATAGCCTGGCAGTGGTGGCTCGAGCGCCGCGGTGGTGAGCCGCTCCTGCCGCTTGGCTTGTTCAAGGACCGCAACTTCTCCCTGGGCAACTCCACCATCATGGCCGTGGGCTTCACGGTCACCGCGTTCCCGCTTCCCACGATCTTCTACTACCAGGTTGTCCGTGGACTGACGCCCACCCAGTCAGCCCTGCTGATGATCCCCATGGCCGTGATCTCCGGTGGCCTGGCACCGTTCGTTGGAAAGCTGATCGACCGCGCCAACCCCCGCTGGTTCGCCGCGTTCGGATTGCTCTGCCTGTCCGGTGCGCTCTTCTGGACAGCATCGCTCCTGGGGCCGGACACTCCCATCTGGATGTTCCTCCTGCCCAGCGCCCTCCAGGGTGTGGCGAACGCCTTCATCTGGGGTCCTGTTTCCAACGCCACCACCAGGAACCTGGCACCCCGCCAGGCCGGCGCAGGATCCGGCGTGTTCAACACCACCCGGCAAATCGGCGCAGTGCTGGGTTCAGCGGCCATCGCCGCCCTGATCCAGTCCCGGCTTGCCGCGGAACTTCCCGCTGCGCCGGCAGGAGCCCCAGTGGGTGAAGCGTCCATGACCGGCGTGCTCCCGGAGTTCCTGCACGCAGGCTTCTCGACGGCCATGAGCCAGTCCATTCTGCTGCCAGCGTTCGCGATCCTGGTAGGTGCGATGATCGCGCTGTTCTTCGCCAAGCCGAAGTCGGTGGAAAGCTGGGGCGCCAAACCAGCGGAGGCGGCCGCTCCTGCGCAGGATCCCGCGGCGCAGGACGCCCGCCACTAGCCGGTTTACAGGCTTGGCGGCCAAGAAGAGAGTGTGCACCGCGGTTGCCCCCGTCAAAGGGGCAGCAGTGGTGCACACTTTTTGCTTCGCGGGGTTGGCACTAACCGAGCAGCACTCCCGCGTGAAGCCCTCCGGTGGCAAAACCGAGGCTGCGGGCCATGGCCAAGGCTCCGGTATTGCTGACGTCGGCCTTCCACTGAAGAGTGAGGCCGGAGGCCAAGGCCTCGTGCGCGGCGATGGAGGCGGCAAGCTTTCCCACGCCCCGGCGGCGCCATGCGGGAGCCACCAGCACACCCATATCCGCCAGCAGGCCTTCCCACTCCGCGTAGGCACCGCAGGCTACCGGCGAGGCTTGCTCGTCCTCGGGGTGCATGATCGTGAAACGGTGCTCCAGCGACTGGAGGCCAACCTCGTTGACGTCATCGGGAGGGCACAGGCTCTCCAGGGCGATCGCTTCGGGATTTCCCCGGGATACCGTCAGGTCTTCGGACGGTTGGTTCAAAGGAAGGTCATCGGCGAAGAACAACGCCGATGACCCCAGGCCGTGACCGCCGTGCGTCCGGGTGAGGGTCAGCAGCGTGACGTGCTGTGCCAGTTCGGCATCGGGTATGTCCGCTGCTGCGTCGAGGGCCCAAGGGGGACCCACCAGCGCTGACACGCCGAACAGGCGGAGGAACTGGACGGCGCGGGCTGACTCATCGACCAGCGTGACCCGATCGCGCGGGCCTGCCGGGGATGAGGCGAGCCGGTCCGCGGCGGTGGCGAAAGCAGCGTCGTCGAGCCCTAAACGGCGAGCCCACGCCAGCTGGATAATGGCAGCGGACGTGGGCTCGAGAGTCATGGATTCAGACTAGCCGAACAACACACTCGCTTCGTCGTAGCGGTGCTGCGGCACGGTCTTGAGCTTGCCCAGGGCCTCTTCGAAGCCAACGTGGGAGATGTCCGTGCCCTTCAGGGCAACCATGGTGCCCCAGCGTCCGTCCACGACGGAGTCGATCGCGGCCATGCCAAGGCGGGTTGCCAGGACACGGTCGTAGGCGGTGGGGACGCCGCCGCGCTGGATGTGGCCCAGGATGGTGGCGCGGGTTTCGATCCCGGTGCGGGCCTCGATTTCCGGGGCGAGCTGGTCGGCGATGCCGCCCAGGCGGGGACGGCCAAAGGTGTCCAGGCCACGCTCGGAGTGCGGGGATTCCATGTGGTCCGGCACGAAGCCTTCGGCCACCACAACCAGGGGCGCACGGCCACGGTCATGGGCTTCCTGGACCCATTCGGCGATCTGTTCGATGCTGACCTTCTGCTCGGGGATCAGGATGGCGTGTGCGCCGGAGGCCATGCCGGAGTGCAGGGCGATCCAGCCTACGTGCCGGCCCATGACCTCGGCGATCATGCAGCGGTGGTGGGACTCGCCGGTGGTGCGGAGACGGTCGATGGCCTCGGTGGCGATTTCGACGGCGGTATCGAAGCCGAAGGTGTAATCGGTGGCGTCGAGGTCGTTGTCCACGGTCTTGGGGACGCCGACGATCTTCAGTCCGGCGTCGGTGAGCCGCTTGGCCGCGGCGAGGGTGCCTTCACCACCGATCGCGATGATCGCGTCGATGCCCAGGCGTTCCATGTGCTCTTTGATGACCTCGGGTCCGCCGCCGTTTTCGAAGGGGTTGGTGCGCGAAGTTCCCAGGATGGTGCCGCCCTGCTTGGCGATGCCGCGGACCATGGTGCGGGGGATGTCGATGACATCACCTTCAACTACGCCGCGCCAGCCGTCGCGGAAGCCTACGAACTCCTGGCCATGGATGGCGATGCCCTTCAGGACTGCACCCCGGATCACTGCGTTGAGGCCGGGGCAGTCGCCACCGCTGGTAAGAATGCCAATTTTCATGTTTGCTCACTCATGGCTTGGAGGAATACGTGCCGAGCGCCACGCTGAGCTCCCCACGATTCTAGACGTGCATGTGGGGTGGGACACAAATGGTTACTTTTCACCCCGGGCGTGCGGTATTGGAAACCTGCCCACAACATGCGAACGCCCTGCGTCCCGTGAAGTCTCCACGGGAGGCAGGGCGTCTTTCAGCCGAAGACCCGGATATCAGCGCGAACGCCGGCTGATGAACGACTCCAAGGGGATCTTGTTTCCCTGGTCCGGAAGGATGAGCCAGGCGAGGACGTAGAACACGATGGCCGGTCCCGGCAGGAGGCAGAAGAGCAGGAAAGCCACGCGGACATAGGCCACATCGACCTTGAGTTTGGCCGCGATGCCTCCACAGACGCCACCCAACCAGCGTTGCGGTCCGCGCTTCAGGCCGAAGCCCCTGACGATGCTGAAGAACTTGTCCATGGCTACACCCTTCCTTGTTGGGAGCTCTTTGTCACTCGCCTGGAGCCCCGGCTGGCTGCCAGGAGGCCGCCGACCACGAGGGCTGCGCCGGCGCCGATCATGAGGCCGATCAGCACGTAGGTTCCGTTCAGCACCACCCAGCCCAGGGTGGAGACGAGCAAAAGTGCTGACAGTGCGATGACCACCAGGCCCCACACCACGGTGCCGATCCGCGCCTGCCGGGGTTCGTCGTCGTCCGCTTCCCGGTCCACTTTGTACGTGGGCTCCAGGTGCGGTGTCAGGGGGATCTGCTGCAGGCGGGGCGATGGGATGGGCTCCGTGGGACGGGTCTCCCGGGGAAGGGGCGCCGTGTGTGCTTCGGCGGCCTTGGAATCGTGGGTTCCGTTCGGCTCATTCGTGCTCATGTCAGTTTCCTTCCTGGATGGTCACGTTGCTGAAGGTGCCATCGATCTTCACCACGAGGTTGGCTCCTGGTTTGTCCGTGTTGTACAGCGTCCGGTCGTCCTGCAGCCTGCCGCCACGGTCCGTGCCGCGCTCGTTCAGGTTGCCGAAGGTCATGTCCGCCTGGACTTCCACCGGCACGTTGTCCGGGATGACCACGGTGACGTTGCTGGCCGTTGCGTCCACCGGGATGGTGACGGGTGTGGTCAGCGGCGGGGTCAGGTTCAGGTCCGTGAGATCCACGGTTCCGCTGGCCCCCGTGACGTTGAATCCCGAGCGGGCCTGTTCGATGCTGGCAGGTGCCCAATTGACGTCATGGAACGTGAAGCGGTCACCGTTGCGGGGGATCACGTTGAAGATGCCGCCGATCACCAGCGCAACGATCGCCAGGAAGCCCAGGAACCCGGAGGTGCGTCCTCGAAGACCCGCCACCAGGATGCCAAGGCCCAGGACAGCAGCGCCCACAGCCCAAACCACGGCGTTGGCAGCATTGCCCAGGTCGATCACGTTGCCGGCGTCGAGGGCCTTCAGGGTGCCACCGGCCAAGAGCGCGGTTCCGGCGGTGACGGCCACAATCGCAGCCCCCGGACCCTTGCGCTTGGGCCGGGCCGGCTTGGGCTCGCCACCCTGCGGCGGGGTGGGGCCGTAAGGCGGCCGCGGACCCGAGGGGTTGTACGGACCTGCCGGGTTGTAGGGTCCTGCCGGATGGTTCGGACCGGCGGGGTTGGCTGATCCGGCCGGGGCCTGGGAGGTGCCGGGTGCACCTGGCTTGCCTGGCCCCGCCCCGTACACGGGGACGCCGGTGTTGGCGCCCGCCGGGCGGGTCACCGTGGGGGCGGAGCCGGCGGTGCCATAGGCCGTAGCGGAGGGGACCGAGGCGCCGAAGTCTTGCCGGTTCACGGGCTGCGTCGCTTTCTGGTTCTTGTTGCGTTGCACGAGGTAGTAGACCAAATAGGCAACAGCGCCTATCCAGAAGAGGGTCCAGAACAATCCGGGAAGTCCGTTCCAGCCCCAGCCCCAGAAACCGCGGCCCAGGCTCGGCAGGCCGATGATCGTGGTGATCAGCGCACCGGTCATGCCCCCTGACCAGCGTCCCGCGCCGGCTTCCTGCACATGGATGCGGCCATCGGGTTCGGGAAGGAGCGCCCACGCCAGGCCGTAAAGGAGCACGCCGACGCCGGCGAACAAGGCCAGGACAATGAAGATCCCGCGGACAATGAGCGGATCGATGCCAAAGCGGTGGGCAATGCCGCTCGCGACGCCACCAACCCAGCGGTCCGGTCCACGGCGGATGCCCTGGTTGCGGATCCAATCGAAGAAGTTCTGCTGTGCAGCGGCGGGACCGCTGCCCGGCGTCCAGGACCGTCCGGAGTGACCTTCAGATTCGCCGGTGGGTGTGCCGGCAGGTGCACCGGTCGTGGCGTCGGGACCCGGGGAGCCCGCGTTGGCGGGGCGGCCGGATTCCTCGGGGTTCATGCTGTTCGCGTTCATACTTCGATCCTGCCGCTGGTGCCTGCCTGGCCTCTACTGGGGGATACCCTGAATGATCCCTGAGGGACCCCCGAACAAGGCTCGTTTCCGGTCCGGGCAACCCTGATCCGTGTTTGGATGGGTACATGAGCACTGCCGTACAACGCCCGCCGCTGGTCCGCAGCAGCGACCGCATGATCGCGGGCGTCTGCAGCGGACTCGCCGCGCATTTGGGCTGGCCGGTCAAGTACGTCCGGGTGGGCATGGTCCTGGCCTGTTTCGCCGGCGGAGCGGGCCTGGCCTTCTACGCCTGGTTGTGGACCATGGTTCCCACCGCTGATGAGAACGCACGCCGCAATGCCAAGCGGCCGGCGTCGCCCATTGCTCCTGCGGTGAGCCAGCCGCCGTCGGCGTCCGCAGCAGAAGCAAGGTTCGACGCCGGTCCGTCGCCTGCCGTTTTTGGCGCACCGCCGGAGTCTCCGGCTTTCGGGACAGCGACGGCATCCTCACCGTTCGGCGCGCCATCCGGAACTGCTGCGTATGTGGCGGCTCCGGGAACTCCGGAAGAACCCGTCGCCGGTGCAGCCGGGTGGCTCAGGCCGGCGGACGGCAGTGCACCTTGGTTTACGTTCCGACGCATCCAGTACGGCAAGGAGATCCTGCTGGGCGCGGGGCTGCTTCTGGTGGCTGCCATCCTGGTGGCCCGGCAATTCGGCGTGGACCTTCCCCTGGGAACGCTCATCCCTGCCGCGGCGATCCTGGGCGGCGCAGCCATAGCGTGGATGCAGCTCGACGAAACACGCAGGGCCGGCCTGGTGGACAAGACCAAAGCAGACCAGGCCGGGGGCTGGGTCCGCCTGGCGGCAGGCCTGGCCCTGGTGGTGGCCGGTGTCCTCGTGATGGTTTCCGGCTCGGGGTCCTGGGAGCAAACGTGGCTGGCCCTCCTTGCTTCGGTGGCCGTGCTGGGCGGTGTGGCCTTGGTGCTGCTCCCTTGGGGCCTGAAGTTCTGGAAGGACCTGGAGACGGAACGGGCCGGACGGGTCCGGGAAACCGAGCGCGCCGAGATCGCCGCGCACCTCCACGACTCCGTCCTGCAGACGCTCGCACTCATCCAGCGAAGGGCCGGTTCCGAGCAGGACGTGGTCCGCCTGGCGAGGGCCCAGGAACGTGAACTGCGTTCGTGGCTCTTCAGTGATTCCACCAAGGAGTCAGGACTCCTGGCCGAGCGCATCAAGGCCGTTGCGGCCGAAGTGGAGGACGCCCACGGCCATGCCGTGGAAGTGGTGAGCGTTGGTGACACGGAGATGACCGACAGGCATGAGGCCCTTGTCCAGGCCGCCAGGGAGGCGATGCTGAATGCGGCGCGCCACGGCGGCGGTACGGTTTCGGTCTATCTGGAAAGCACGGCCGGTGGTACGGAAGTCTTCGTCAAGGACCGTGGTCCCGGATTCGACCCCGACGCCGTGCCGGATGACCGGATGGGCGTCAAGGAATCCATTATTGGCCGCATGAAACGACACGGCGGCACCGCGAAGATCATCAGCAGTGCCGACGGCACGGAGGTCCGCCTGGCGCTGCCCGCGGCCACCGCCGAGAACGGCGATTCACGGAACGGAGAGACCAAGCCATGAACAATACCCTCCAGGACGGCACCGGGCGGAGCGTACGCGTGGTGATCGTGGACGACCACACCATTTTCCGGTCCGGGTTGAAGGCCGATCTCGACCAGAGGATGCACGTGGTGGGCGAGGCCGGCACCGTGGAACAGGCCATCGCCGTGATAGCAGAGACCCGGCCCGAGGTGGTCCTTCTCGATGTCCACCTTCCCGGTGGACTGGGTGGCGGCGGCCGCGAAGTCATTGCGGGCTCCGCGGCCTTGCTGGGCTCCACGAGCTTCCTGGCGCTCAGCGTGTCCGACGCCGCCGAGGACGTCGTGGCCGTGATCCGTGCCGGTGCGCGAGGCTACGTCACCAAGACCATCTCCGGTGCCGAGATTTCGGATGCCGTGATCCGCGTGGCCGATGGTGACGCCGTCTTCTCGCCCCGGCTCGCGGGGTTTGTCCTGGACGCGTTCGGGACGGCCCCGGCGGACATCGCGGACGATGAGCTGGACAAGCTGTCCGCCCGCGAACTGGAAGTCATGCGCCTGATCGCCCGGGGCTACAGCTACAAGGAAGTGGCCAAGGAACTGTTCATTTCCATCAAGACCGTGGAAACGCACGTCTCCGCGGTACTCCGGAAACTCCAGCTCTCCAGCCGCCACGAGCTCACCAAGTGGGCAGCCGAACGCCGCCTCCTCTAACCCATTCCCCACCCCACCCCAGACACCCCACCCACCCACCCCAGACACCCCACCCTAGACACCCCACCCACCCCCGGACGCTCTCTCACCTAACGCCCCCTTTTCGGCAACCCTCTCTCACCGAATCCCGCTTAAACAGAAACGCTCTTCCACCAAACGAGGTGGAAGAGCGTTCCGGTGAACTTTCGCTACTTGGCCTTGCCCAGGAATTCCTGGATGCGCCGCACACCTTCGGCGAGGTCGTCGTCGCCCAGCGCGTAGGAGAGGCGGACGTAGCCGGACGGACCGAAGGCCTCGCCGGGGACCACAGCGACCTCAACCTCGTCCAGGATGAGCGCGGCAAGCTCTGCCGACGTCGTCGGACGGGCGGTACCGTTGGAGGTTTCGAATTCCTTGCCCAGCAGCCCGCGGACGTCCGCGTACACGTAGAAGGCGCCTGTCGGCGTCGGGCATTCAACGCCGTCAATCGCGTTCAGGCCAGCCACGATCGCCTTGCGGCGGCGGTCGAAGGCAACCTTCATCTCGTCGACGGCGGTCAGTGGGCCTGTGAGGGCGGCGGCAGCTGCCACCTGCATGATGTTGGAAACGTTCGACGTCGCGTGCGACTGCAGGTTGGTGGCGGCCTTGATGACATCGGCGGGCCCGATCATCCAGCCCACGCGCCACCCGGTCATGGCGTACGTCTTGGCGACACCGTTCAGGATGACAACCCGGTCGCCGAGTTCAGGTGCGGCGGTGGCGATGGAGGTGAATTCCACGCCGTCGTAGGTCAGGTGCTCGTAGATCTCATCCGTGACAACCCACAGGCCCTTGGATGCGGCCCACTTGCCGATTTCGGCAACCTGTTCCGGGCTGTAGACGGCGCCGGTCGGGTTGGAAGGCGACACGAACAACAGGATCTTGGTCTTGTCGGTCACGGCGGCCTCGAGCTGCTCGACGGTCACCAGGTAGCCCTGCTCCGGACCGGCGAAGACCTCAACGGGTACACCGCCTGCCAGGCGGATGGCCTCGGGGTAGGTGGTCCAGAAAGGCGTGGGGATGATGACTTCGTCGCCCGGGTCAACCAGGGTGGCAAAGGTGTTGTACACGGCCTGCTTGCCGCCGTTGGTCACCAGGACCTGGGACGGATCCACCTGGTATCCGGAGTCGCGCAGTGTCTTGTCCGCAATGGCCTTCTTCAGCTCGGGAAGGCCGGACGCCGGGGAGTACCGGTGGTACTTTGGCTGGCTGGCGGCCTCAATGGCAGCCTGCACAATGTAATCCGGGGTGGGGAAGTCGGGTTCACCGGCACCGAAGCCAATCACGGGGCGGCCCGCGGCCTTCAGTGCCTTGGCCTTGGCATCAACGGCAAGGGTGGCGGACTCGGCAATGGCGGAGATTCGTTGTGAAATGCGGGCGGCAGGTGTTCCGGCAGACATCTATGTACCGTTCTTCGCAGGCAGCTCGTGGGCTGGATGATGGGATTCGACGTAAACTACCTTATGCTGTTCTGCGGAGCTCCCGGGTGAGTGGCAGGCAATGTGACTGATGGTGCTGGTCACAGCGCATGCAACACGCCGGAAAGCCCCGGAATCGAGCCGGTTCGACTATCGCGAAATTCTTGCGTAGACTGGTTCACCGGTGTTGAAAAGCATCACAGGCTGTTCTGCGGCCTGAAACATGGATTCGATCCATAGGGTAGTGGCGCAATTGGTAGCGCAGCGGTCTCCAAAACCGCAGGTTGCAGGTTCGAGTCCTGTCTGCCCTGCGCAGGCTGTTCCGGCGGAAACGCCGGGACAAGCGCAGCAACCATGGCTCTGATCAGGGCCGGGTCAACGACTTTTCAAGGTGAGTGAGGACCAGGTGACCGAAACAGCTGCCAGCAGCTCGAAGGGCCGTCCTGCCAAGAAAGCCGAAGCCGGTTTCTTTGCCCGGATCGCACTCTTCGTCCGCCAGGTCATCGGCGAGCTGAAGAAGGTCGTCGCTCCGACCCGTAAAGAACTGATCAACTACACGCTCGTGGTGCTGGTGTTCGTCGTCATCATGATGGTCATCGTGACCCTTCTGGACCTTGCCTTCGGCACGGGTGTCAGCTGGGTCTTCGGAGGGTCAGGCGCTACGGACCGCTAAGCGGATCTGTCCGCAAGCCATGTGAAACCCCTGGAAGCAGGGATTTTGCGGGGCTTGCGGAATTGAGCCATTTAAATAGGCATGTTAGGCAATGAGGAAGCAGGAGACCAAGTGTCTGAGCAGGAGCTCGAGGTAAACGAGACTGAGCTGGATGGGACCGAAGAGAACACGACCGCTGCCGCGGACGAGTCCGAGGTCGATTCCGCTGCACCCGAAACTGCCGACGTCGACGATTCCGAAGAGGCTTTCGAGGCTGACGTAGACGACGAATCCGACGATGAGTCGGACAGCAACGACGAAGCAGACAGCGACGACGAAGCGGAAGGCGTTTCCCTGGAAGCCGCTGCCGCTGCCGCGCCGGTTGACCCCGCCGAGGAGTTCAAGTCCAAGCTTCGTCGCCAGGAAGGTGACTGGTACGTCATCCACTCCTACGCCGGTTACGAGAACCGCGTCAAGGCGAACCTGGAGACCCGCATCCAGACCCTGGACATGGAAGATTACATCTTCGAAATCCAGGTCCCCATGGAAGAGGTCGTGGAGATCAAGAACGCGCAGCGGAAGGTCATCAACCGCGTGCGCATCCCCGGCTACGTGCTGGTCCGCATGGACCTGACGGATGCTTCCTGGGGCGCCGTCCGGCACACCCCGGGTGTCACCGGCTTCGTGGGCAACGCCCACAACCCCGTGCCGCTGCGCCTGGACGAGGTCTTCTCCATGCTTGCTCCGGTCTTCGAAGAAGAGCAGGCCGAGAAGGGCAAGCCGGTCAACAAGCAGCACCAGGCTCCCGTGGCTGTCGACTTCGAAGTCGGCGAGTCCGTCATCGTCAAGGAAGGCCCGTTCGAGACCCTTCCGGCTACGATTTCCGAGATCAAGCCCGAGTCGCAGACCCTCGTGGTGCTGGTTTCGATCTTCGAACGCGAAACCCCGGTTACGCTCGCCTTCAACCAGGTCACCAAGATCTAGTCGATTCAAAGATTTCGCTCCCGGCCGCCTGCTTAGCGGTACGGAAGCGGCCGGCCGCCTTGCCATGGCGGCCACCAACCTGGGACGCGCTCCTGTGCCCCAGGAAGCTATTGAGAGAAGGACCCTACATTGGCTCCCAAGAAGAAGGTCACCGGCCTCATCAAGCTGCAGATCCAGGCAGGTGCCGCTAACCCGGCTCCGCCGATCGGTCCTGCGCTTGGCCAGCACGGTGTCAACATCATGGAATTCTGCAAGGCGTACAACGCTGCTACGGAATCCCAGCGCGGAAACGTTATCCCGGTGGAAATCACGGTCTACGAAGACCGTTCCTTCACCTTCATCACCAAGACCCCGCCGGCTGCAGAGCTCATCAAGAAGGCTGCAGGCGTCGCCAAGGGTTCGGCTACCCCGCACACCGTCAAGGTTGCCAAGCTGACCCAGGCACAGGTCGAGGAAATTGCTTCCACCAAGATGGAAGACCTCAACGCCAACGACATCGCGGCAGCAGCCAAGATCATCGCAGGCACCGCCCGTTCCATGGGCATCACCGTCGAGGGCTAATCACCTCAAAGGCTCCGTTGAGCCTTCCCGCCGGGCAACCGGCATCTGAAACATTGAAATGTCGCAGGATCCTTGCCGGATCCACGACTGTGGCAGGGCCCAGCGCGGTCCGCAGACCACAACTGCACAAGGAGAAACAAGCAGCATGGCAAAGCGCAGCAAAGCATATGAGGCAGCCGTAGCCAAGATCGAGGCGGACAAGGTCTACGCCCCGTTCGAGGCCATCACCCTCGCCAAGGACACCAACCCGTCCAAGTTCGACGCAACCGTTGAGGTAGCTTTCCGCCTCGGCGTTGACCCCCGCAAGGCCGACCAGATGGTCCGCGGTACGGTCAACCTCCCCCACGGCACCGGCAAGACCGCCCGTGTCCTGGTCTTCGCAACCGGTGACAAGGCTGAGGCAGCAATCGCAGCCGGCGCCGACTTCGTTGGTTCCGATGACCTGATCGAAAAGATCGCAGGCGGCTGGACCGACTTCGACGCAGCCGTTGCCACCCCTGACCTCATGGGCAAGGTTGGCCGCCTCGGTAAGGTCCTCGGCCCGCGTAACCTCATGCCGAACCCGAAGACCGGTACGGTTACCCCGGATGTCACCAAGGCTGTCAACGACATCAAGGGCGGCAAGATCGACTTCCGCGTCGACAAGCACTCGAACCTGCACTTCATCATCGGCAAGGTTTCCTTCGACGCCATCAAGCTGGCCGAGAACTACGCAGCAGCACTGGAAGAGGTGCTTCGTTTGAAGCCGTCCGCTTCCAAGGGCCGCTACATCCAGAAGGCCACCGTCGCCACCACGTTCGGCCCGGGCATCACCGTTGACCCGAACGTCACCAAGGTTCTCACCGAGGCGTAAGCTTCGTAGGGCTCTGGCTCTGAAGAAGGACCGTCCGGCTTTTGCCGGGCGGTCCTTTTCGTTGTCCCGGAAGAGACAGTCCGCACTCTTGTCCCCGCCAAAGGCGGGCCATAGGCTGTGGGGCGTGGCGTCGTCGAACGTTTCTCCCAGCAACCGCCTTACCGTAGAACGCATCAACGTTCCCCCAGGCCCGGACGCCGACGTGTCCGCCGACTTCCTGGCCTTCCACCGGATGCGCGTTGCCCACGAAACTGCACTGTGGGGGACCGCCGACCGGGCACCCACCCTCGCCGAAGACATCATGTTCTGGCTGGGCAACGAATACGAAGAACGCCACGTGTACCTCGCACGGCTCGGCGGCACCGTGGTGGGCAGCGGAACGCTGACGCTTCCCCTGAGCGAGAATACGACGACGGCGGGCGTGGACGTGCTGGTGGACGCCGGCTACCGGCGGCGAGGCTTTGGAACGGCGATCCTGCAACATCTGGAAGATACAGCCCGTGCGCGGGACCGGGTGTCCTTCGACGGCTATTGCGGAGCACCGATAGAGGCCGGTGTCCCGTTGGTGGACGCGAAGTCGGGCAGCGGTGGATTTCCACTGGACTCCGACGCCACCGGTTTCGCATTACGCCATGGCTATTCGCTGGAGCAGGTGGAGAGCAACAGCACGCTGTCTTTGCCTCCTGATGGGGAACTTCTGGCTTCTCTGGAGTCCGGTGCCTTGCCGTCGGCGCAGGGTTACAGCGTCATCTCCTGGCGTGACAAGTGTCCGGATGGGTTGGTAGAGGCGTTCGCTGCCCTGAAAAGCCTGATGAGTACCGAGGTTCCCATCGCGGGATTGGGGTGGGAGGGGGAGGACTGGGACGCAGCCCGTGTCCGGCAAGAGGAAGCGACGTGGCGGTCTAGCGGCATCGACGCGATCGTGGCAGCGGCGCGGCACGACGAAACGGGCGAACTGGCTGCCTACACGGTGCTGATCCACCGTGCGGAAGCGCCGGCCGTGGTCTACCAGGAAGACACCCTGGTGGCGCCCGGGCACCGTGGGCACCGGCTGGGCATGCTGGTGAAGATCGCCAATCTCCGCCAGGCCGGAGTGACGTGGCCGGACGCCACCTGGGTCATGACATGGAACGCCAGTGAAAACCGGCATATGCTGGCCATTAATATCGCCCTGGGATTCAAGCCTTCCGGCTTGGAAGGCGAATGGCAGAAACGGCTGGGATGACTGTAGACGAGGCGAAGACCGTTCAGGTGGAGCAAGTGTGGGTGCCGGATAACCTGGACAGCCCCAATGCCAAGGACTTCCTGGACGCGGTGGAAGTTGGCCGGCGGGTCCGCATGCAGACGTGGGGGAGCGACGACCTCGCCTACACACCCTTGGAGAAACTGCTGGAGTTTTCCGATCCCTATGAGCGCCAGATCATCCTCGTGGCCAAGATTGACGGCGAGATCGTGGGCACCGTGGACATCGCCCTTCCGTTGATGGACAACATGGACCTCGCCGAGTTCACCTTGGACATCCTTCCCGAATACCAACGGCAGGGCGTTGGCCGCCAACTCCTGGACGCGGCCGAGCAACTGGCCCGCGCCGAGGGTCGCACCATGATCCTGGTGGACACCAACCATCCGGCGACGTCCCTGACCGAGATCCCCGAGGACCAGTTGATCCCCGGCAGCGGCCCGGGGTTTGTCCCCGTCAGCAGCCGGGAAGTGGATTTTGCCCAGCGCGCGGGTTACACCCTGCAGCACATTGAGCAGTTCAGCTCCTGCATCCTTCCGCTCGACACCAAGCTGGTAGGCGATCTCCAGGCCGAGGCAGAGGAGACGAACGCCGGCCGCTACGCGCTGCACCATTGGACGGACCGCTGCCCGGCTCCGTGGCTGGAGGCGGTCGCCGAGCTTGAGAATGCAGCCGGTGAGGTAGTCCACGGCGAAGACGAGGAGGAAGACCCGGCAGCCGGGAGTCCCGGGATGGTTTTCGATGTCGGTGTCCTGCGCGAAACGGAAGACGCCGCCTTGGCGCAGGGCCGGCGCACCGTGGTGACCGCCGTCGAGCATCTCGCGTCAGGTCGCCTGGTGGGCCTGACCACCATCAGTGTCCTGGCGCATCGCCAGGACGTGGTCTTCCAGGACGACACCCTGGTGTTGCAGGAACACCGGGGGAACAAACTGGGCCTGCTCATCAAGGTGGCCAACATGGAACGGCTGAGCGAGCAGTTCCCGGACGCCCGGGTGATCTACACCTGGAACGCACCGGAGAACCGCTACCTCCTGACAGTGAACAAGCAGTTGGGGTTCACGACGGCGGGAGTCACCGGTCTGTGGCAGAAGGAACTTCCGGATCGGGGACCCAAGGTCACGTCATCGGACTAGGTCCCGGGCCCCGATTTGGTTTGCTGAACACTCTCCCGTAACCTTGAAGTACCAAAGACCGTCGGTTGATGGAAATCCACCCTTTCGAGCACAGCTCAACTCTGTAGCCACGCCCGTGAGAACCAGGTGAATTTCTTGACGAAGGACCCTGACATAGGGCGGCCAACGCAGGTGAACGAGTTGAGTCTCCACAGCCAAGCTGTGTTGAGCCAAGCCCCGTGCATCTGCGCGGGGCGTTTTTAGTTTTAGCTCTCATGAGCGGGGACCCGGAAGGCCGGCTTTATTCCCCGGAAGGAGGGTTATGACAACGCCTAGCAAGGTCTCCGCAGTTGCAGAGATCACCAACGATTTCAAGGAATCGACCGCGGCTGTCCTGACCGAATACCGTGGGCTCTCTGTTGCGCAGCTCAAGGAACTCCGTGTTGCTCTCGGCCAGGACACCAAGTTCTCGGTCGTCAAGAACACCCTGAGCGCCATCGCAGCCAAGGAAGCTGGTGTCGATGCATTCGACGGTCAGCTTTCCGGCCCCACTGCGATCGCCTTCATCAAGGGCGACGCCGTTGCTGCTGCCAAGAGCCTTACGGACTTTGCCAAGGCCAACAAGCAGCTGGTCATCAAGACCGGTCTGTTCGAAGGCAAGGCACTTGACTCTGAGGGTGTTGCCGCACTGGCTGCCCTTGAGTCCCGCGAGTTCCAGCTTGCACGTGTTGCCGGTGTCCTCAAGGCTCCTGCATCCGCTGCTGCACGCATCATCGATGCCCTGCGCCTCAAGCTTGAAGAAGAGGGCGGCGCACCTGCTCCGGCCGCTGAAGAAGCACCGGCCGCTGAAGAGGCTGCTGCTGAGGAAGCTGCGGCTCCGGCCGAAGCTGCTGAAGCCGCAACCGAAGAGAACTAAGTTCTCCCCCCATCAAACTCCGGTGCATGGAGCGGCAGAGTCCGGATCCGCACCACCTAATGGAAGGACGCCACCATGGCGAAGCTCAGCAACGAAGAGCTCATTGAAGCTTTCAAGGAACTGACCATCATCGAGCTCTCCGAGTTCGTCAAGCTCTTCGAAGAGACCTTCGAAGTTACGGCTGCTGCTGTTGCAGTTGCTGGCCCCGCTGCCGGCGGTGCCGCTGAAGCTGCTGAAGAGAAGACCGAATTCGACGTCATCCTCGAAGCTGCTGGCGACAAGAAGATCGCAGTGATCAAGGAAGTTCGCGCCATCACCTCCCTCGGCCTCAAGGAAGCCAAGGACCTGGTTGACGGTGCACCGAAGGCTGTTCTCGAAGGCGCCAACAAGGAAGCCGCAGAGAAGGCAAAGGCTCAGCTCGAAGAAGCTGGCGCAACGGTTACCATCAAGTAACTCGTTCTGCTTGGGAAGCCCCGTCCGGTTCGCCGGGCGGGGCTTCCTGCGTTTAACAGCAACGCGGAGTCACGTACGGCCCACCCCAAGGGGATTTAGGGGCCGTAAGTGACGCCGCGTTGCTTTAGGAGGGTTCGCTGATGTCCGCGACGACCGCACCGAGTGCAGACGTGAGGGCGTCCGCGTCCACGAAGGCGCTGCGGCCGTGCGCGCCGGCGCCCATGGAGATCCGCCGTCCCGTGATGGTCGCATCCGCGTAGACCGGCCACGCGGTGGTGCTGCCCAGCGGAGTGATGGTTCCCCGTTCGTAACCGGTCGCGGCAAGGGCCACGTCCGCGTGCGGCAGCGAGAGCTTGTTCACGCCCACCAGCGCCCGCAGCTTGGGCCACGAGATCTGCCGGTCACCCGGAATCAGGGCGAACAGGAAGCTGCCGTCCCGGTGCTTGACCACGAGGGACTTGACGATGTCGCCGGGGTTGATGCCCAGGATTCCGGCCGCCTCTTCGAGGCTGCGGGCTGCGGGACGTTCGACGACGTCCACCTCCAGTCCGCGTGCGGCGGCATCCTCAAGGAAGCGCTCCGCTCCGTTGGCTGTCTGGGTCATGGGTTTCGGTCCTCGTTGGTCGCTGATGAGACGGTCGCTGGAGTTTCAGTCACGGTACAGGAGGAGGGCCTCACCCTGGCCTCCACCGCCGCACAGGGAAACTGCGGCCTTGCCGGTTCCCCGACGCTTGAGTTCGTGGGCCGCGTGCAGGGCAAGACGGGCGCCGGATGCGCCGATGGGGTGGCCAAGGGCGATGGCGCCGCCGTGGATGTTGCACTTCTCCAGCGGGTACTGGAGGTCCTTGAGCGACTGGACGGCCACCGAGCCGAAAGCCTCGTTGATCTCGATGAAGTCAAGGTCCTCCGCGGTCCAGCCCGCCTTCTTCAAGGCCTGCGCAATGGCATTGGAGGGCTGCGAGTGGAGGGAGTTGTCCGGCCCGGCAACCTGGCCCGGCTTGCCCACGACGGCGAGATAGTCCAGACCGTTGTCCCTGGCGAAGCGGCGGCTGGCCAGCACCAGTGCAGAGGCGCCGTCGGACAGGGGAGAGGAGTTGCCCGCCGTGATGGTGCCGTCTGTGGCGAAGGCCGCCTTCAGCGGAGCCAATGTTTCGATGGTGGTGTTGGGGCGGACGCCTTCGTCCGTAGTCAGGACCAGCGGCTCTCCCTTGCGCTGCTTGACGCTCACCGCAGCGATCTCGACGTCGAAAATTCCGTCCGCGGCCGCAGCGGCGGCGCGTTGGTGGGAAGCTGCTGCCACCTCGTCCTGTGCGCGGCGGTCGATGCCGAGCGTCACGTTCTTGGACTCCGTGGAGAGACCCATGGACTGGCCGTCGAACGCATCCGTGAGGCCGTCGTGCGCCGCGGCATCCAGGGCCTGGATGGAGCCATAGGTCCACCCCTGGCGTGAGCCCGGCAGCAGGTGCGGGGAGCGCGTCATGGATTCCTGTCCGCCGGCCACCACCACCGTGGCATCGCCGCTGCGGATCATCCGGGCAGCGTCAATGACGGCCGTCAGCCCGGAGAGGCACACCTTGTTGATGGTCACGGCAGGGATGTTCCAGCCCACACCGGCCGCGATCGCGCTCTGCCGGGCGGGATTCTGGCCCGCGCCGGCTTGCAGGACCTGGCCCATGATCACGGCGTCCACCTGTTCGGCTTTGACGCCGCTGGACGCCAGGGCGGCAGTAATGGCGTGGGCGCCAAGGTCGACGGCGGTGAATCCCGCCAACTGCCCGTTGAGGCGGCCCTGCGGAGTCCGGGAAGCGGCAAGGATGACAACGTCATTGTCGTCAGCGGAGGTGGTCATGGTCTCTCTTCCAGTCCGGTGGTGTTACTGCAAGGCTATCGCGGGGCGCGTCTCCAGGTATCCGTTCCAACGAATGTGGGCGCCGCCGCATTCCTGGGCTTAGGTGCCTGCAGCAACGGTGCTTGCATTCACGGACGATCTGGGGTAGACAGGAAGGCTGCATTGCCGTATTGTAGATATTTGCGTCTTCCCTGTTAACCTTCAGCCTTCATATAGCGGTGGGCTTTACCTCTCAGCTGCGTCAATTGGCATGCCGTCCATAGCGTGCAAATGCCTTTTGCAGGGCTGGGTCCGGGTCATATAGCGGAACCGGATTAAGTATGCTGCGGAGCACTCCGCAACATGCAAACGGGGGAGATCTGAAAACGCCTGAAGGTCTGTGGAAGGATCCCTCTTGGTCGCCTCGAGCACCTCTAATAACGAAACCGCTAACACGGCAAGCACCGATGGTGCCACCCGCCGCCTCTCATTCGCAAAGATTCACGAACCCCTTGATGTTCCGAATCTTCTCGCCCTGCAGACAGACAGCTTCGACTGGCTGGTCGGAAACGAACGCTGGCAGGCGCGGGTAGCGAAGGCTGTCGAGGAGGGCGACCTCAGCGTCGCCACCACCTCCGGACTTGCCGATATCTTCGAAGAGATCTCCCCGATCGAGGACTTCCAGGGCACCATGTCCCTGAGCTTCTCCGAGCCGGAGTTCGCTGACCCGAAGTACACCATGGCCGAATGCAAAGACCGTGACGCCACCTACTCGGCTCCCTTGTACGTCAAGGCCGAGTTCATGAACAACAACACGGGCGAAATCAAGCAGCAGACCGTGTTCATGGGCGACTTCCCGCTCATGACCGAAAAGGGAACCTTCGTGGTCAACGGCACCGAGCGTGTTGTTGTTTCCCAGCTGGTCCGCTCGCCCGGTGCCTACTTCGAGCGCGCTGCCGACAAGACCAGCGACAAGGACATCTTCACCGCGAAGATCATTCCCTCGCGTGGTGCTTGGTTCGAGCTCGAAATCGACAAGCGCGACCAGGTGGGCGTCCGCCTCGACCGCAAGCGCAAGCAGTCCGTCACGGTACTGCTGAAGGCCCTCGGCTGGACCGAAGGCCAGATCCTGGAAGAGTTCGGCCAGTACGACTCCATGCGCGCAACGCTGGAGAAGGACGCCACCGAAACCCGCGAAGACGCGCTTCTGGACATCTACCGCAAGCTGCGTCCGGGCGAGCCGCCCACAGTCGAGGCTGCCCAGTCCCTGCTGGACAACCTGTACTTCAACCCGAAGCGCTACGACCTCGCCAAGGTTGGCCGTTACAAGATCAACCGCAAGCTCGGCATCGACCGCTCCCTTGGCGACAAGGAAGCTTCGGTCCTGCATGTCGAAGACATCGTTGCCATGATCAAGTTCCTCGTTGCGCTGCACGCCGGCGAGAAGACCATCATGGGCAAGCGCGATGGCGAAGACCACGAGCTCCGCGTCGAGATCGATGACATCGACCACTTCGGCAACCGTCGCATCCGCGCCGTGGGCGAACTGATCGAGAACCAGGTCCGCACCGGCCTGTCCCGCATGGAGCGCGTCGTCCGCGAACGCATGACCACGCAGGACGTCGAGGCCATCACGCCGCAGACCCTGATCAACATCCGTCCGGTTGTGGCAGCCATCAAGGAGTTCTTCGGAACGTCCCAGCTGTCGCAGTTCATGGACCAGAACAACCCGCTCTCGGGCCTGACGCACAAGCGTCGTCTCTCGGCCCTTGGCCCCGGTGGTCTGTCCCGTGACCGTGCAGGCATGGAAGTCCGAGACGTTCACCCGTCCCACTACGGACGTATGTGCCCCATCGAAACCCCTGAAGGCCCGAACATTGGTCTGATCGGTTCGTTGGCTTCCTACGGCCGCATCAACCCGTTCGGCTTCATCGAGACCCCTTACCGCAAGGTTTCCAACGGTGTGGTTTCCGACGACGTCGAGTACCTGACTGCCGACGACGAAGCCGAGGTCCTGATCGCACAGGCCAACGCTCCGCTGGATGCTGACAAGCGCTTCTCCGAAGAGACCGTCCTTGTCCGTGCCCGTGGTGGTGGAGGCGAGCCGGTTCTGGTTCCCGCCGCAGATGTCCAGTTCATGGACGTTTCCCCGCGCCAGATGGTGTCCGTGGCAACTGCCCTGATCCCGTTCCTCGAGCACGACGACGCCAACCGCGCACTCATGGGTGCCAACATGCAGCGCCAGGCTGTGCCGCTGGTCCGTTCCGAGGCTCCGTTCGTGGGCACCGGCATGGAGCGCGCCGCAGCAGTCGACGCCGGTGACGTGGTCATCGCGAAGAAGGCCGGTGTGGTCACCGAGGTCTCCGCCGAGCTCGTAGTCATGATCAATGACGACGGCACGGAGACCAACTACCGCATCAACAAGTTCGCCCGTTCCAACCAGGGCAACTGCTACAACCACCGCGTCCTGGTCAACGAAGGCCAGCGCCTGGAAGTTGGCGGCATCATCGCTGACGGTCCCGCAACGGACCAGGGTGAGCTCGCCCTCGGCAAGAACCTCCTCGTGGCATTCATGTCCTGGGAAGGCCACAACTTCGAGGACGCCATCATCCTGTCCCAGCGCATCGTCGCCGAGGACGTCCTTTCCTCCATCCACATCGAAGAGCACGAGATCGATGCCCGCGACACCAAGCTTGGTGCCGAGGAAATCACCCGTGACATCCCGAACGTGTCCGAGGAAGTCCTTGCAGGACTGGACGAGCGTGGCATCATCCACATCGGTGCCGAGGTTGAAGCCGGCGACATCCTGGTAGGCAAGGTCACCCCCAAGGGTGAAACCGAACTGACCCCGGAAGAGCGCCTGCTCCGCGCCATCTTCGGTGAGAAGTCCCGCGAAGTCCGTGACACCTCCCTGAAGGTTCCCCACGGCGAGTCCGGTACGGTCATCGGCGTCCGCGTCTTCGACCGCGACAACGACGACGAACTGCCCCCGGGCGTGAACCAGCTGGTCCGCGTCTACGTGGCAGCCAAGCGCAAGATCACCGACGGCGACAAGCTCGCCGGCCGCCACGGCAACAAGGGTGTTATTTCCAAGATCCTTCCGGTCGAGGACATGCCCTTCCTTGCAGACGGTACCCCGGTGGACATCGTCCTGAACCCGCTTGGTGTTCCGGGCCGTATGAACGTTGGACAGGTCCTGGAAACCCACCTCGGTTGGGTTGCCAAGACCGGTTGGAAGATCGAAGGCGAGCCGGAGTGGGTCAAGAACCTCCCGAACCTGCCCCGTGAAACCGGCCAGACCACCGTTGCCACCCCGGTGTTCGATGGTGCCCGCGAAGAGGAAATCACGGGCCTGCTCGATTCCACCAACGTGACGCGCGACGGCGACCGCCTGATCGACTCCTCCGGAAAGACCCGTCTGTTCGACGGCCGCTCCGGCGAGCCGTTCCCGGACCCGATCTCCGTCGGTTACATGTACATCCTGAAGCTCCACCACCTGGTGGACGACAAGATCCACGCACGTTCCACCGGTCCGTACTCCATGATCACGCAGCAGCCGCTGGGTGGTAAGGCACAGTTCGGTGGCCAGCGCTTCGGTGAAATGGAAGTGTGGGCGCTCGAAGCTTACGGTGCCGCCTACACCCTTCAGGAACTCCTCACGATCAAGTCTGATGATATCCACGGCCGCGTGAAGGTCTACGAAGCCATCGTCAAGGGCGAGAACATCCCTGAGCCTGGCGTTCCGGAGTCCTTCAAGGTCTTGATCAAGGAAATGCAGTCGTTGTGCCTGAACGTGGAAGTCCTTTCCACCGACGGAACCACGATCGAAATGCGTGACTCTGATGACGCAGTCTTCACGGCTGCGGAGGAACTGGGCATCGATCTGTCTCGTGCAGAGCCCAGTTCCGTAGAAGAGGTCTAGCAGCCGTTCCGGCAGGCGGCACCAAGAATGCCGCCTGCCGGGCAGCTCCCTCTTTCCGTAACCAAGACTTCAGAATTTAGAGAACAAGAGAGAACAGGGACCATATGTCCAGCGAATCCTCCTTCGGCCTCATGCAGATCGGCCTCGCCACCGCGGAAGACATCCGTGGTTGGTCATACGGTGAGGTCAAGAAGCCGGAAACCATCAACTACCGCACTCTCAAGCCTGAGAAGGACGGTCTTTTCTGCGAGAAGATCTTCGGACCTTCCCGCGACTGGGAATGCTACTGCGGCAAGTACAAGCGCGTCCGCTTCAAGGGCATTATCTGTGAGCGTTGTGGCGTGGAAGTTACCCGCGCCAAGGTACGCCGTGAGCGCATGGGCCACATTGAGCTCGCCGCTCCCGTGACCCACATCTGGTACTTCAAGGGCGTTCCGTCGCGCCTTGGCTACCTCCTGGACCTGGCTCCGAAGGACCTTGAGAAGGTCATCTACTTCGCTGCCTACATGATCACCAGCGTTGACGAGGAAAACCGTCACGCCGAACTGCCCAACCTCCAGGTCGAGCATGACCTTGAGAAGAAGCAGATGGTGGACAACCGCGACAGCGACATCGCCACGATTGCACGCGACCTTGAAGACGAGCTTGCCCGTCTTGAAGGCGAAGGCGCCAAGGGTGCAGACAAGAAGAAGGCCCGCGATTCCGCTGACCGCCAGATGGCGAACGTCCGCAAGCGTGCCGACGCCGACATCGAGCGCCTCGAGCAGGTCTGGGACCGCTTCAAGAACCTCAAGGTTGCCGATCTCGAAGGCGACGAAGGCCTGTACCGCGAACTGCGTGACCGCTACGGCATGTACTTCGAAGGCTCCATGGGTGCAGAGGCGATCAAGAAGCGCCTCGAAACCTTCGACATGCAGGCTGAGGCCGAGTCGCTGCGCGACACCATCCAGAACGGCAAGGGCCAGCGCAAGACCCGTGCGCTCAAGCGCCTCAAGGTTGTCAACGCATTCCTGACCACCAACAACAGCCCGCTCGGCATGGTTCTCGACGCCGTCCCGGTGATCCCGCCGGAACTGCGCCCGATGGTCCAGCTGGACGGTGGCCGCTTCGCGACCTCCGACCTCAACGACCTCTACCGCCGTGTGATCAACCGCAACAACCGACTCAAGCGCCTGCTTGACCTCGGTGCCCCGGAGATCATCGTCAACAACGAGAAGCGCATGCTTCAGGAAGCTGTTGACAGCCTCTTCGACAACGGCCGTCGTGGCCGTCCCGTCACCGGTCCGGGCAACCGTCCGCTGAAGTCCCTGAGCGACATGCTCAAGGGCAAGCAGGGCCGTTTCCGCCAGAACCTGCTCGGCAAGCGTGTTGACTACTCCGGCCGTTCGGTCATCGTCGTCGGCCCGCAGCTGAAGCTGCACCAGTGTGGCCTGCCCAAGCAGATGGCCCTGGAGCTCTTCAAGCCGTTCGTGATGAAGCGCCTGGTTGACCTCAACCACGCCCAGAACATCAAGTCGGCAAAGCGCATGGTTGAGCGTTACCGTCCGCAGGTCTGGGACGTGCTGGAAGAGATCATCACCGAACACCCGGTGCTGCTCAACCGTGCACCTACCCTGCACCGCCTCGGCATCCAGGCCTTCGAACCGCAGCTTGTGGAAGGCAAGGCAATCCAGCTTCACCCGCTGGTTTGTGGCGCCTTCAACGCTGACTTCGACGGCGACCAGATGGCAGTCCACCTGCCGCTGAGCCCGGAAGCCCAGGCCGAAGCCCGCATCCTGATGCTGTCCTCGAACAACATCCTGAAGCCGTCCGATGGACGTCCGGTGACCCTGCCTTCGCAGGATATGATCATCGGCCTGTACCACCTGACCACCAAGCGCGTCGGCTCCGCCGGCGAGGGCCGCGTGTTCTCCTCGGTGTCCGAGGCCATCATGGCCTACGACGCCCGCGATCTTCACCTGAACTCCCAGGTCAAGATCCGTCTGGAGGACTTCGTTCCCTACGCAGGGTGGGAAGCTCCGGAAGGTTGGGAGCCCGGCCAGCCGGCGCTCGTTGAAACCTCCCTTGGCCAGGTCATCTTCAACCAGACGCTGCCTGAGGATTACCCGTGGGTCGAGGCTGTTGCCGACAAGGGCGAACTGTCCCGGATCGTCAACGACCTCGCCGAGCGCTACCCGAAGGTCGTTACGGCTGCCACGCTGGACAACCTGAAGGACGCCGGTTTCTACTGGGCAACCCGTTCGGGCGTCACGGTGGCAATCTCCGACATCGAGGTTCCGGACACCAAGCCGGGCATCCTGGCCGGTTACGAGAACATGGCTGCCAAGATCCAGGGCCAGTACGACAAGGGCCTGATCGACGACGACGAGCGTCGCCAGGAACTGATCGAGATCTGGAACAAGGCAACCAACGAGATCGCCCAGGCGATGCGTGACAGCCTGTCCCCGATGAACACCATCAACCGCATGGTGTCCTCCGGTGCACGTGGTAACTGGATGCAGGTCCGCCAGATCGCGGGTATCCGTGGTCTTGTGGCCAACCCGAAGGGTGAGATCATCCCGCGTCCGATCAAGTCCTCCTACCGCGAGGGCCTGTCGGTGCTGGAATACTTCATCGCCACGCACGGTGCCCGTAAGGGTCTGGCCGATACCGCTCTCCGTACCGCCAACTCGGGTTACCTGACCCGTCGTCTGGTGGACGTTTCGCAGGACGTCATCGTCCGCGAAGAGGACTGCGGTACCGAGCGAGGCCTGGTCACGCCCATCGCCGTTCCGGACTCCAACGGTGAGTTGGTCCTGGACGAGAACGTCGAGAACAGCGCCTACGCACGTACCCTGGCTGTCGACGTCGTCGATTCCGAGGGCAACGTCCTGGCACCTGCAGGCACCGACTGCGGCGACGTCGTCATCGACCAGCTGCTGGCTGCCGGCATCACCGAGGTCAAGGTCCGCTCCGTACTAACGTGTGAGTCCAAGGTGGGCACCTGTGCGCTTTGCTACGGCCGCTCGCTGGCTACCGGCAAGACCGTGGACATCGGCGAGGCCGTGGGCATCATCGCCGCACAGTCCATCGGTGAGCCCGGTACCCAGCTGACCATGCGTACGTTCCACACCGGTGGTGCTGTTTCCGCGGGTGGTGGCGATGACATCACCCAGGGTCTGCCCCGTATCCAGGAACTGTTCGAAGCCCGTACTCCGAAGGGTGTGGCACCGATTGCGGAAGCAGCCGGACGCATCACCATCGAAGAGTCCGAGCGCCAGATGCGCCTGGTGATCACTCCGGACGATGGTTCCGAAGAGATCGCCTACCCGGTGCTGCGCCGGTCCCGCCTCCTCATCGAGGACGGCGACCACGTCAGCGTCGGCCAGAAGCTGATCAACGGTCCGGTGGACCCGAAGCAGGTTCTGCGCATCATGGGTCCGCGTGCCGCACAGAAGTTCCTCGTGGACGAAGTGCAGGGCGTGTACCGCAGCCAGGGTATTGGTATCCACGACAAGCACGTGGAGGTCATCGTCCGCCAGATGCTGCGCCGCGTGACCGTCATCGAATCCGGCGACTCCGAGCTGCTCCCGGGTGAGCTCGCAGAGCGCGCCCGCTTCGAGGACGAGAACCGCCGCGTCGTGTCCGAGGGCAAGGCACCGGCTTCCGGCCGTCCGGAACTCATGGGTATCACCAAGGCTTCCTTGGCTACCGAGTCCTGGCTGTCGGCAGCTTCCTTCCAGGAGACCACCCGCGTCCTGACGCAGGCGGCCATGGAAG
The DNA here is from genome assembly GCF_044769205.1 of Paenarthrobacter sp. NPDC090520. Lineage (NCBI taxonomy): Bacteria > Bacillati > Actinomycetota > Actinomycetes > Micrococcales > Micrococcaceae > Paenarthrobacter > Paenarthrobacter sp. NPDC090520. The sequence goes on along the minus strand of NZ_JBIVXM010000004.1, from coordinate 39,620 downwards.
GCAAGAGCGATCCCTTGCTCGGCCTCAAGGAAAACGTCATCATCGGTAAGCTCATCCCGGCTGGTACGGGTCTGCCCCGCTACACAGAGGTCACTGTGGAGCCGACGGAAGAAGCGAAGGCAAGCCTGTTCACGGGCCCCAGCGCTTTCACCGACTTCTCCTATGACGCCCTGGGTGGCGACGGTGCTCCCGAGTTCCACGCCATCCCGCTGGATGACTACGATCTCGGCAACGACTTCCGCTGAAATATAAGGCAGTAGTCAGTGACTGAAGGCCAGGCCCCGCATTCATCGAGTGCGGGGCCTGGCCCGTTAACGCGTTGGTCCGCCCGGTGAGGCGGGGGAGTGAACCACGACGGCGGCAGCCGCCTGCCGCCGTCGTCCTCCATACACCCGATTAAGGTGCCGGATCAAGCCGTGCTAGACTTTTGGTAATTGTTCTGTGTGGCAGTGGATGATGGCCGCCGCAACATCATTTTGGTTTTGTTCTCATGATGTTGGGTGGAGCCTGTTTCCGGGTTGCGGGCAACTTGCGCAACGAATGCCGCACTTTTGCACGCCTACCGGGAGTTCCGGCTGGCCGCGAGAGCAACGCCAAAGTTCCCACTGAGCACCGGCTGGCGCCTGTGTGTGGGGGCAGAGATCAAACAAACGGAGAACACGAAAGTGCCTACGATTAACCAGCTGGTCCGCAAGGGCCGCACGCCGAAGGTCTCCAAGACCAAGGCTCCCGCGCTGAAGGGCAGCCCGATGCGCCGCGGTGTTTGCACCCGCGTCTACACCACCACCCCGAAGAAGCCGAACTCGGCTCTCCGTAAGGTTGCACGTGTGCGCCTCAACGGTGGTGTGGAAGTTACCGCCTACATCCCCGGTGTTGGCCACAACCTGCAGGAGCACTCCATCGTGCTCGTCCGTGGTGGTCGTGTGAAGGACCTCCCGGGTGTCCGCTACAAGATTGTCCGCGGCGCCCTTGACACCCAGGGTGTCAAGAACCGCAAGCAGGCCCGCAGCCGCTACGGCGCAAAGATGGAGAAGAAGTAATATGCCTCGCAAGGGTCCGGCCCCCAAGCGGCCGCTCGTTTCAGATCCCGTTTACGGCTCCCCGTTGGTCACCCAGCTGATCAACAAGGTCCTCATCGACGGCAAGAAGTCCACCGCAGAGCGCATCGTTTACGGTGCCCTTGAAGGTGCCCGCGCCAAGACGGGCGGCGACCCCGTCGCAGCCCTGAAGAAGGCCATGGACAACGTCAAGCCTTCCCTCGAGGTGCGCTCCCGCCGTGTTGGTGGCGCCACCTACCAGGTTCCGGTTGAGGTCAAGCCGGGTCGCTCCACCGCCCTCGCTCTGCGTTGGCTCGTGGGCTACTCCAAGGCCCGCCGCGAAAAGACGATGACCGAGCGTCTCCAGAATGAAATCCTGGATGCGTCGAACGGTCTCGGTGCCGCTGTGAAGCGTCGCGAAGACACCCACAAGATGGCCGAGTCCAACAAGGCCTTCGCACACTACCGCTGGTAAAACTTCCCGGACGCCGCCGGCTCGACCGAGCCGGCGGCGAACGTGTAGTCCATCCGAAAGGGAGACCCCGTGGCACAGGACGTGCTTACCGACCTTAACAAGGTCCGCAATATCGGCATCATGGCCCACATCGATGCCGGCAAGACCACCACTACCGAGCGCATCCTGTTCTACACGGGTGTGAACCACAAGATCGGCGAAACGCACGACGGTGCTTCGACGACCGACTGGATGGAACAGGAAAAGGAACGCGGCATCACCATCACGTCCGCGGCCGTGACCTGTTTCTGGAACAAGAACCAGATCAACATCATCGACACCCCGGGCCACGTGGACTTCACGGTTGAGGTTGAGCGCTCCCTGCGCGTCCTCGACGGTGCAGTTGCCGTGTTCGACGGCAAGGAAGGCGTGGAGCCGCAGTCCGAGACTGTTTGGCGCCAGGCCGACAAGTACAACGTTCCGCGTATCTGCTTCGTCAACAAGATGGACAAGCTCGGCGCTGACTTCTACTTCACCGTTGACACCATCGTTTCCCGCCTTGGCGCCAAGCCGCTGGTCATGCAGCTGCCGATCGGTGCCGAGAACGACTTCGTTGGCGTTGTTGACCTCCTTGAAATGCGCGCACTGGTTTGGCCGGGCGACGCCAAGGGTGACGTGACCATGGGCGCTTCCTACGAGGTCCAGGAAATTCCTGCCGACCTCAAGGAAAAGGCCGAGGAATACCGCGCACAGCTCGTTGAGACTGTTGCCGAGGCTTCCGAGGAACTCATGGAGAAGTACCTCGAAGGTGAAGAACTCACCCTCGAAGAGCTCAAGGCCGGCATCCGCAAGATGACCATCAACTCCGAGCTCTACCCGGTCTTCTGTGGTTCTGCGTTCAAGAACCGCGGTGTCCAGCCGATGCTCGACGCCGTTGTGGACTTCCTGCCGAACCCGCTCGACGTTCCTGCGATGATCGGCCACGATCCCCGCGACGAAGAGAAGGAACTGACCCGTAAGCCTTCCGCTGACGAGCCGTTCTCCGCTCTTGCGTTCAAGATCGCAGCACACCCCTTCTTCGGCCAGCTCACCTTCGTCCGCGTGTACTCCGGTCACGTCGACTCCGGTGCGCAGGTGGTCAACTCCACCAAGGGCAAGAAGGAGCGCATCGGCAAGCTCTTCCAGATGCACGCCAACAAGGAAATGCCTGTTGAGGGCGCTACCGCCGGCCACATCTACGCAGCGATCGGCCTCAAGGACACCACCACCGGTGACACCCTGTGCGATCCCGCAAACCAGATCGTCCTCGAGTCCATGAGCTTCCCGGAGCCCGTGATCTCTGTTGCGATCGAGCCGAACACCAAGGGTGACCAGGAGAAGCTCTCCACGGCCATCCAGAAGCTCTCCGCTGAGGACCCGACCTTCCAGGTCTCCCTCAACGAAGAAACCGGCCAGACCGTTATCGCGGGTATGGGTGAACTCCACCTCGACATCCTCGTTGACCGTATGCGCCGCGAATTCAAGGTTGAGGCCAACGTCGGCAAGCCGCAGGTTGCTTACCGCGAAACCATCAAGCGCGCTGTGGAGAAGGTTGACTACACCCACAAGAAGCAGACTGGTGGTTCGGGTCAGTTCGCAAAGGTCCAGGTCTCCTTCGAGCCCCTGGAAACCACGGACGGTACCTTCTACGAGTTCGAAAACAAGGTCACCGGTGGCCGTATTCCGCGTGAATACATCCCCTCCGTTGACGCTGGTATCCAGGATGCCATGCAGTTCGGTATCCTTGCCGGCTACCCGATGGTAGGCGTCAAGGCCAGCCTGATCGACGGCGCATACCACGACGTCGACTCCTCGGAAATGGCGTTCAAGATCGCCGGTTCCCAGGTGTTCAAGGAAGGTGCCCGCAAGGCCAACCCCGTCCTGCTCGAACCGCTGATGGCCGTCGAAGTACGTACCCCTGAGGAATACATGGGCGACGTCATCGGTGACCTCAACTCCCGCCGTGGCATGATCCAGTCGATGGAAGATGCTGCAGGCGTGAAGGTGGTCCGTGCGAACGTGCCGCTGTCCGAAATGTTCGGCTACATCGGTGACCTCCGGTCCAAGACCCAGGGTCGCGCTGTGTACTCGATGACGTTCGACAGCTACGCGGAGGTCCCGAAGGCTGTTGCCGACGAGATCATCCAGAAGACCCGCGGCGAGTAATCACCCCGGTAACGGATGCAATTCCGGTCCCGGGAAGGCATCTCAGCGTGTGTGGCAGGGCCACGGCGAAAGTCGTGGCCCGGCCCCCTGCGCAAACAGACTCCAGGAACTAAGATTGGTTCCTGAATCTGAAATTTCACCAAAACCAAGCCCCCAAGTAGACTTGCATGAGTTTCTGCCGCGAAAAGCGCGGCCGAGGAGCACGTCACTTGAAATCGTTCTAGGAGGAACCTGTGGCAAAGGCAAAGTTCGAGCGGACTAAGCCGCACGTCAACATCGGCACCATTGGTCACGTTGACCACGGTAAGACGACGCTGACTGCCGCCATTTCCAAGGTGCTGTACGACCAGTACCCGGATCTCAACGAGCAGCGCGACTTCGCGTCCATCGACTCTGCTCCGGAAGAGCGCCAGCGCGGTATTACCATCAACATCTCCCACGTGGAGTACCAGACCGAGAAGCGTCACTACGCACACGTTGACGCCCCGGGTCACGCTGACTACATCAAGAACATGATCACCGGTGCTGCCCAGATGGACGGCGCAATCCTCGTGGTTGCCGCTACCGATGGTCCGATGGCACAGACCCGTGAGCACGTTCTGCTCGCCCGCCAGGTTGGTGTTCCCTACCTGCTGGTCGCACTGAACAAGTCGGACATGGTTGAGGACGAGGAACTCCTCGACCTCGTCGAAATGGAAGTTCGTGAGCTCCTGAGCTCGCAGGGCTTCGATGGCGACGACGCTCCCGTTGTTCGCGTTTCCGGTCTGAAGGCTCTGGAAGGCGACCCGGTTTGGGTCAAGTCCGTCCAGGACCTGATGGCAGCTGTCGACGAGTCCGTTCCGGACCCCGTACGTGACCGCGACAAGCCGTTCCTGATGCCGATCGAAGATGTCTTCACCATCACCGGCCGTGGCACCGTTGTTACGGGCCGCGCCGAGCGTGGTACCCTCGCCATCAACTCCGAGGTTGAGATCGTCGGCATCCGCCCGATCCAGAAGACCACGGTTACCGGTATCGAGATGTTCCACAAGCAGCTCGACGAAGCATGGGCCGGCGAGAACTGTGGCCTCCTGCTCCGTGGCCTCAAGCGCGACGATGTCGAGCGTGGCCAGGTTGTCGTCAAGCCGGGTTCCATCACCCCGCACACCGACTTCGAGGCAAACGTCTACATCCTTTCCAAGGACGAAGGCGGACGTCACAACCCGTTCTACTCGAACTACCGCCCGCAGTTCTACTTCCGTACGACGGACGTCACCGGCGTTATCACCCTGCCCGAGGGCACGGAAATGGTTATGCCTGGCGACAACACTGAGATGACCGTTGAGCTCATCCAGCCGATCGCAATGGAAGAGGGCCTCGGCTTCGCTATCCGTGAAGGTGGCCGCACCGTTGGTTCGGGACGTGTTACCAAGATCATCAAGTAGTTTCTGCTTGTAGATCGGGACGCTGCCGTTTCGGAAGCAACCCACAGAAGAACCCCATCGCCTCGGCGGTGGGGTTCTTCTTTGCTATCATTAATCCATCGTCTTGATTAATGCGGGCAGGCCTGTGCAAACAGCCGTGCCCTGGACACAATAGGGGGCTGCCGTGTACGGATTCATGGGCACAATCGGGGGCTTGCTGTTCCTGGTGCTGGTCGCCGCTGGCGGATTTGCGCTGGGCCTGGTGCGTGGACGCGGGCGGTCTCCCAAGGGTTCCGCACAGCAAACGGACGACGGCGGCGCCTACCGTGCGGGCTATCTCGCCGGCCATATGGCTGGTTGGCGCGACGCCCTGGCGAAGACGCAGGCTGCTCCGCTTGGCTCGGCCAGCCCGACCCGTGGCGGGGCGGGAACGTCGACCCCGCCGCCGGGATGGCCCGGGCAGACAACGGGTCCCCACACGTCCACCCACCCCGTCCCGTCGATGGGTTGGCGGCAAGCCGGGCCGCCGATGCGGCCGCAACAACCCGCGCCGCCGATGCAGCCGCAACAAGCCGCGCCGCCGATGCGGCCGCAACAACCCGCACAGCCGGGGTTTGCAGCGCAAACCATGGCGCCGCCGTCGTCCGTTCCCGCAGGACAGCCGCTGCCACCTGCGCCGCAGCACGCACGTGTCCGTCCTGAAAGCGCGGAGGAGGTGGCCGCGCGCAAGGACAAGCGCGACCGCCAGAACATCAACATCACTCTCTACGTGGCAAGCCTGCTGCTGGTGGCTGCGGGTGCGTTGTTCGTGGGTACCAGCCTGCCGGAGATGTTCAGGTTCGTTGCGTTGTGGGGGATCACGGTCCTGTTCTACGTGGCCGGTTTGGTCCTTCATCCCCGCGTTCCACGGCTTCGTCCGGCGGCTCTGGCGTTCACCGGCACCGGCCTGGCCCTGGTGCCGATCACTGGCCTGGCGATGTACAACTTTGCCCTGCACAACGGACCGCTCGCTTGGTTGGCAACATCGTTGCTTGGTACAGGCGCTTACGTGTTTGCGGCCGTGCGCTTGAACAACAAAGTCTTGGCCTGGCTCTCCTTGAGCTTCGTGGTGTCAACCGCCTGGTCCGGAGTGTCCGTGCTTGGCGGTGCCTTGGTCTGGTACTTCATTTCCTTGATCGCTTTGGCGGTCGTCCTGACGTTGCTTGCCCTGGCCCACCCCCGCTGGGTATCGCCGCTGTACGTACAACCACTGATGGCGCTGCATCCCTTTGTGGTTCCAGCAGTAGGGCTGGCCGCAACTGTCACGCCAAACGTTCTTGCCAAAGGCGAGTACCCGCTGGTGATGGCCATCTGCGGCACCTACTTTGCGGTGATGATGCTGGTCCCCGCGGCCCGATACCGGAATGGCCACTTCTTCGCCGCGCGTGCAGCGTTCACGCTCGCCATCATTGCCTCGGTGTGGGACGGCACCTCGGATGTCAGCTTGGCCATGCTGGCGGCAGTTGCCTGCCTGGGTGTCCAGGCGATCGGGATGTCATATGCCGGCAAGGCGGTCACGCCCAGGACCTGGTGGAACGACGCCGTGTCCTGCTTGGGATTTCAACTCCTTGTTGCCTTGGTCTTGACGGTGGTGCTTGGCGTCGGGGCCTTCGACCTGCCCAAGTACGTACCTTTCCTGGTTGTGCTGCCCACGGCGATGGTGCTGGGGTGGAGGCTGCGGCAAGGCGTCGCCTTCGCGCCGGCGGCAGTGCTTTGCTGTTCCCTGGTGCTCGCTGACTTGGTGGGCGCCTGGCCGTTGGCTTTGATGCTTGGCGCCACCGGGGCCTACTGGTTTGCGTTGGCGGCCGTTGCCCGCGGATTCCTTGGCAGGTGCCTGGTGCTGGCTGGGCGCCTTGCTTTCACCTTTGCCGTCCCCGCAGTCGTGGCCGGGGTGCTCGTGGGTCACCAGGAGCGCGTTCCGCTGACCGTGCTGGCGTTCGTGGTGGTGGCCGGAGTTCAGCAAGTGCTGAGTGCTGTCTTTGGGCGACGGGGCTTCGGCGTGGTGGCGGCGCGGGCCAGTACCGGACTCTTCGGCAGTGCTGCGGCTCTTGGATTGCTGGTTCTTGCCGTCCTGGAACATCTTCCGGGACACCCTGTGTTGGTTTCCGGAGTGCTGGCGCTGCTGGTCGCGGGGCTTGCCTCGGGATGGATGGCCTTCCCCCGGGTGCTGGTGCCACCAACCACCGGACAAAGCCGGACCCCTTGGCGCCTGACCATCGGCGAACTCCTTGCACCGGGTGCAGGCATGGTGGCTTTGTTGGTTTCTGCCACTGCTGTCTCCCGCGGAGCCGCCAACCTGGTGTTGCTGGCGATAACAGCCTATCTGCTGGCTACGGCCCTGCGCCTTCCCGTCTCGGTCCATCGGAGGGTCTACTGGTGGCTTGCCCGTGCCGCGGGCACAGTCCTCGTGGCATCGGCCTACGCCGATCTGCAGGGGCACGGGTGGGCCTTGGGCCTCGCTGGTGAGGACGTGACCGTGGCCTCCGTCGTGGTGTGGGTCCTGGCCGGGCAATTGCTGGTGGTCCTGGTGGCCGGGCGACGCGGAACTTCGCTCCAAACAGTCACTGCGGATGTGGGTGTACTTCTGGCAGCGATGGCAGTGGCAACCATCTCATTCAACGTTGCCACGCGGGTGCCCGCCCTCACGGCGTACGGTGGTTGGCAGCCCGGAGCTGCGGCCATCGTGACCACCCTCGCAGCGGCAATCTGCTCGATAGCTCTGCGCAGCCACCGGATCGCGTGGATCTTTGCGCCGGCGTCCGTGGCCCTGCTGCTGCTCCGGGCAGGCTCTGTGAGGGACGTCGAAATCATGCTCGGCATCCTCCTGGCCTACGGTTGCATCATGGCCGTGCTGGCTCAGGCCAAGCCGGTTCGCGGAGCCTACCTCGTGGCGGTCCGCGTAGCATCCGCGGCTCTGGTGACGCTTGTTGCCGCGGACGTTGCCGATTCGACGGCGGTGCCCTGGTTGGCGCTCGGGTTGGTCACTTTCCTGCAGCTCATCACGCATTGCCTGGCGCATCGCAGGCTTGATGACGTTCCCTTCCAACGGGTTGCTCTCTGGTCCACGCTGGGCCTCCAGGCCGGACTACCGCTCGTTTACCTCCTGGTTGGCGATTTCGACGGCGGCGGCCGTTGGGTGCTCCTGCTGGGCTTGGCACTCGCTGGCCTCGCGTCGTTGTTGGTGCGCCGGACGCTGCGTGCTGCGGTGGCACTGTATCCCGGACTCGCGGCGGTCACCTTGATGGTGGTTTTCGCGGGGCCATTCCTGGACTTCCCGTCCACCACGTTCCTGCACCACGCGGTTTTGGACAGGTTCCAGGTTCCGGTTCTCCTGCTGGCATGCGCCATGGTGGTGACGCTCGCAAAGACGTTGCTGCGGGGCCGTCCTACCCGTGGCGCCGGAGGAGCGGACCGATGGCTGTGGTTTGTCTCGGCTGTGGTATTCGCCGGCACTGCTTGCTTGGCCACTGTTGATACGTCACCAGGCATGGTGGGTGGCGCTGTCCTGGCCGTCGCGATTGTCTTCTTCGCTGCCTCCCACGTGGAATCAATACCCTCCCTCTACGCGGGCGCGGCGCCCACCGCCTTGGTGGGTGCCGTTACGGCCGTCGGGGGTTTGCTCGATGCGGGAGCAGCGGGTCCGTGGGCCGACTTCCTGCCGTGGCTCGTTGGGGGAGTGGGCATGGGGTCCCTGCTGTACGGCCTCCGTTGGTTTGGCGGTCTCAACGTGGCTGGCCAGCCAGGAAGGCGGGCATCGCTGGCTGCGACCACGCTGGTGGCCTACCTTGCAGGGGCAGCGGTGGGCTTGGCCTACGACTCCACGTCACTGGCGGGCGCGTTCCTGCTGGCAATCGCTGGCGGCATCGCTGCGGCGGAAGTGCCGCATCAGAAGCACTTGGTGGCGGAAGTTGCTGCCATTGTTGCACTGGTCGGTTTTCAGCGGGCACTGCTGTTCGTGGACGGCGCCCGCCCGGATTGGTTCTGGGCAGCCCAGTGGTACGTGGTTACCGCAGTTGTTTTGGCAGGGGTGCGCTATGTGCGGGGCCACAGGGGAGACGCCATCCTGCGGCTGGGCGTTGCTTCCGGATTCTTGTCGCTCAGTTCAGTGGCCACCATTTTCGGCGGAACGCCCCCGCAGCAGGTCTACGTCCTGGCGGCCCATGCCGCACTCCTGGGCGTGGGATTGCTGTTGTCCGAAAGGCTCTTCACGGCGTGGGGCGCAGCCGGGGTGGCCGCGAGCGTCATGTGGGCCTTGAGGTCATATGCCTTTGCCCTGCTGGCACTCGTTGCCGTGGCCCTCATTGTCCTCGCCGTCTGGCGGTTGAACCGCGGACCCCGTCCATCCGATCGCGCTGCATCCGATGGCAGTGGGCGCGGCGGGGAGGGAGTCGGATAGTGTTGCTTGGGTAGAAAGGATCAGCATGGAATTCCTGATTTTCCTGGTCATCGTTGTTGGCATCGGCGGAGGCATCCTGTGGGGTCGCAAGTACTTCCGGAATGAGATCGACCGGGCCAAGCGCATCAACCGGGCCAACAAGAACAAGTAGGTTTTTAACCCGATCGGGTTAAGCGTGGTGCCTCCGGGCGCGCTCAAGTGCCCTGAGCCAGTAGAACGATTCCTTGGGCGTCCGTTCGAGGGTTTCGAAGTCCACGTGAACCAGTCCGAAGCGCTGGGAGTACCCGGCGGCCCATTCGAAATTGTCCAGCAACGTCCACACGTAATAGCCGCGAAGGTCCACGCCCTCGGCTTGCCCGCCTGGTCCCGTTGCCGTGAGGGCATGGCCCAGGTGCTCTGCCAGATACGTGATCCGGTCGGTGTCCTGGACTGGGCCGCTGACATGGTCCGGCTCCGGGAAGCTCGCGCCTCCTTCGGTGATGTAGATCGGCGGGAGCGACGCCCCGTACCGCCCTTTCATCTCCTGCAGCAGCGTTGCCAGCTGTTCAGGCGCCTCGGGCCAGCCGAATCCCGTGACCGGGTATTCCTGGTAGGCGGCCAGATGGAAAGGAACGTTCACCATTTCCTCGGCCGTGCCGGTGGGTATTTCCGCCGGTCCGCGGCCAGAGGCCACCTTGATGGGGTAGTAGTAATTCACGCCGTAGAAGTCCAGCGGCTGGGCGATCACGGCGAGGTCGCCGTCCTGGACCGGACCCAGGGAGCGGAACCATGGCCACAGCGCGAAATGTGGCTTGGGGTATTGGCCCAGCAGAATGGCATCGGCATAGATGCGGTTGAGGATCAGGTCCAGGGCCTCAGCCATGAGCCGGTCGGAGAGCTTGTTGGTGGCAGGGCGGACCGGGGAGTGCATGTTGGAAATGCCGATCTGTCCGGAAACCCCTGCGGCGCGCAGTGCCTGCACGGCCATGCCATGGCCAAGGAGTTGATGGTGGGCCGCTGGCAGGCAATCGAAGAGGAGTTGGTGACCCGGGGCGTGGGCGCCCAAAGCGTATCCCTGCAACGTGACTGACACCGGTTCGTTGACAGTGACCCACGAGTCCACCCGGTCGCCGAACCGCTCAGCCACGATCGCGCTGTAGGCGGCAAAGCGCAACGCCGTCTGCCGGTTCAACCAGCCACCGGCGTGCTCCAGCGGGAGGGGAGTGTCCCAGTGGTAAAGCGTGACCATGGGGGAGATCCCGGCAGCGAGCAGCTTGTCGATCAAGCGGTCGTAGAAATCCAGGCCCCGCTGGTTGATGGATCCCTGGCCATCAGGCTGGATCCTTGGCCAGGACAAGGAGAAACGGTACGAGTCCACCCCGAGCTCCTGCATCAGGGCGATGTCCTGGTCGGCGCGGTTGTAGTGGTCGCAAGCAATGGCGGGGGAGCCGCCGTCGACGATTGCTCCCGGCTTTTCCGAGAAGGCGTCCCAACCCGACGGGCCCCGGCCGTCAGTAGTAAGGGACCCTTCGATCTGGAACGCGGCTGATGCGACGCCGAGCGTGAATCCCGGACGAAGGCGCGCGGCAAGATCTTCCACAGAACCCGTATCCTGGACGGTCATTCACCTATCATCCATACCGCGGCTCGGCTGTGGCAATGGGCTGAAGAGGCCCGATTAGCCATCGGCTCCGATTTCCGGCATACTGGATGAGTTGTTCAAGCGCTTCTTCGCGTCCCGATCCGGATAATGCCGGGTGCCAGGGTCCAAGCTGAAGCCCAAACATAACCCTGAACCCCATGGAATGCGGTCGAGTTTGCGTGAAAATCGCGACACGCCCGACCGCGGGGGTCGGTGCGCCGGCAGGTTGAGGAACCCGGAATTATCCGGATTCAGCTTGTGCGGCGTGTGGTGGTAAATCCTCAAACGCTTCGGCGGCCACAACAACAGGTAAGTAAACAGAGCAGCCCTAACTAGAGCAGCACTAGCTGAAAGAGAGTCAGGCGACATGGCGGGACAAAAAATCCGCATCCGGCTGAAGTCATATGACCACGAGGTCATTGATGTTTCAGCGCGGAAGATCGTTGAGACGGTCACGCGCGCAGGCGCAACGGTAGTCGGCCCGGTGCCGCTGCCCACGGAGAAGAACGTTTACTGCGTTATTCGCTCTCCTCACAAGTACAAGGACAGCCGTGAGCACTTCGAAATGCGTACTCACAAGCGTCTGATCGACATCATCGACCCCACGCCGAAGGCCGTTGACTCGCTTATGCGTCTCGACCTGCCTGCCGACGTGAACATCGAAATCAAGCTCTAGGGAGGTGCTGAGAGACTATGACCGCAACCCGTAACGTAAAGGGCCTGCTGGGCACGAAGCTCGGCATGACCCAGGTCTGGGACGAGAACAACAAGCTCATCCCGGTAACTGTTGTCCAGGCTGACTCCAACGTCATCACCCAGCTCCGCAACGCTGAGTCCGATGGCTACGTCGCCGTACAGATCGGCTACGGCCAGATCGACCCCCGCAAGGTCACCAAGCCGCTGGCTGGTCACTTTGAGAAGGCAGGCGTAACTCCTCGCCGCCACGTCGTCGAACTGCGTACCGCAGACGCCGCATCCTACGAGCTGGGCCAGGAGCTCTCTGTTGAGATCTTCGAAGCCGGCCAGAAGATCGACGTCGTCGGCACCTCCAAGGGTAAGGGCTTTGCCGGTGTTATGAAGCGTCACGGCTTCTCCGGTGTTGGCGCTTCCCACGGTGCCCACAAGAACCACCGTAAGCCTGGCTCCATCGGTGGCGCATCCACCCCGAGCCGCGTCTTCAAGGGTCTGAAAATGGCCGGCCGCATGGGCGCCGTTCGTCACACCACGCTGAACCTCACGGTTCACGCTGTTGACGTTGAGAAGTCGCTGCTCCTTATCAAGGGTGCCGTCCCCGGTGCCCGCGGCCAGGTCGTACTCGTACGTTCCGCCGTGAAGGGAGCCTAGTTCAATGACTAGCACTGTCAAGGTTGACCTGCCTGCAGAGATCTTCGACGTCCAGACCAACGTGCCCCTGCTGCACCAGGTTGTCGTCGCCCAGCTCGCTGCTGCCCGCCAGGGAACCCACAAGACCAAGACCCGCGCCGAGGTTTCCGGTGCCGGTCGCAAGCCGTTCAAGCAGAAGGGCACCGGCCGCGCCCGTCAGGGTTCCATCCGTGCTCCGCACATGACCGGCGGTGGCATTGTCCACGGTCCCACCCCGCGCGACTACAGCCAGCGCACCCCCAAGAAGATGAAGGCTGCTGCTCTCCGCGGCGCCCTGTCTGACCGCGCCCGTAACGACCGCATTCACGTCATTGAGGCCTTGGTTGCCGGCACCAAGCCGTCCGCCAAGGAAGCCCTGGCGTCGCTGCGTGCGGTTTCCGAGCGCAAGAACCTGCTCGTTGTGATCGAGCGCGCCGAAGACGTTGCCGCACTGTCCGTGCGCAACCTCGCAGATGTTCACGTTCTGTACGCAGACCAGCTGAACACCTACGACGTGCTGATCTCTGACGACGTGGTCTTCACCAAGGCTGCTTTCGATGCGTTCGTCGCTGACAAGGCAAAGAACGAGGAGGCCTCCAAGTGAGCGTAACCACCATCAAGGACCCGCGCGACGTCGTGCTTGCACCCGTCGTTTCGGAAAAGAGCTACGGTCTGATCGACGAAGGCAAGTACACCTTCCTGGTGGACCCCCGCTCGAACAAGACCGAGATCAAGCTGGCCGTGGAGAAGATCTTCTCCGTCAAGGTCGACTCGATCAACACCATCAACCGTGCCGGTAAGCGCAAGCGCACCAAATTCGGCTGGGGACAGCGCAAGAGCACCAAGCGTGCAATTGTCACCCTCAAAGAAGGCACAATCGACATCTTCGGCGGTCCGCTCGCGTAGCGGAGACCACTTTAACGAGGAAATAAATTATGGGAATCCGTAAATACAAGCCGACTACCCCGGGCCGTCGTGGCTCGAGCGTAGCCGACTTTGCTGAAATCACGCGGTCGACTCCGGAAAAGTCGTTGCTGCGTCCGCTGCACAAGACCGGCGGCCGTAACAACACCGGTAAGATCACCACCCGTCACAAGGGTGGCGGACACAAGCGCCAGTACCGTCTGATCGACTTCCGTCGTCACGACAAGGACGGCATCAACGCCCGCGTTGCCGAAATCGAGTACGATCCGAACCGCACGGCTCGCATCGCCCTCCTGCACTACGTTGATGGCACCAAGCGTTACATCATCGCCCCGAACAAGCTGTCCCAGGGTGACTTCGTCGAGGCTGGTCCCGACGCTGACATCAAGCCGGGCAACAACCTGCCGCTGCGCAACATCCCGGTTGGTACCGTTATCCACGCAGTTGAACTGCGTCCGGGTGGCGGCGCCAAGATGGCCCGCTCCGCAGGTGCTTCGGTTCAGCTCGTCGCCAAGGAAGGCCGCTTCGCACAGTTGCGCCTGCCCTCCGGCGAAATCCGCAACGTTGACGTGCGCTGCCGCGCAACCGTCGGCGAGGTTGGCAACGCCGAGCAGTCGAACATCAACTGGGGCAAGGCCGGCCGTATGCGCTGGAAGGGCGTTCGCCCGACCGTCCGTGGTGTAGCCATGAACCCGGTTGACCACCCGCACGGTGGTGGTGAAGGTAAGACTTCCGGTGGTCGTCACCCGGTCAACCCGAACGGCAAGCCCGAGGGCCGTACCCGCCGTCCGAACAAAGAGAGCGACAAGCTTATTGTTCGTCGCCGCCGTACTGGCAAGAACAAGCGATAGGAGCCTGGACACATGCCACGCAGCCTGAAAAAAGGTCCTTTCGTTGACCAGCACCTCTTTGTGAAGGTCGCACGGGAAAACGATAAGGGCACCAAGAACGTCATCAAGACCTGGTCCCGCCGTTCGATGATCATCCCCGACATGCTCGGGCACACGATCGCCGTACACGACGGACGCAAGCACATCCCGGTGTTTGTCACTGAGTCGATGGTCGGGCACAAGCTCGGCGAATTCGCTCCTACGCGGACATTCCGCGGCCATGTTAAGGACGACCGTAAGGGCAAGCGCCGCTAAGGCGCCTGACCTTACGTCTTAGACGAGAGAAGGAAAGCAATGGAAGCCAAGGCAATTGCGCGTCACATCCGCGTAACGCCTATGAAGGCCCGGCGCGTCGTCAACCTTGTTCGTGGCAAGCAAGCGAATGAGGCTCTGGCAATTCTGAAGTTTGCCCCCCAGGCAGCTTCGGAGCCGGTATTCAAGGTACTTCAGTCGGCAATGGCCAACGCACGCGTCCTCGCGGACCGTGACGGCGTTGCATTCGACGACAGTGACCTCTTCATCAGCGAAGCATTCGTTGATGAGGGCCCGACCATGAAGCGGTTCCAGCCGCGTGCCCAGGGCCGCGCCTACCGCATCAAGAAGCGGACCAGCCACATCACCGTGGTCGTCGCAACCCCGGAGAAAGAGGAGGCTCGCTAAGTGGGACAGAAAGTAAACCCGCACGGGTTCCGACTCGGCATCACCAGCGACCACGTTTCGCACTGGTTCGCTGACAGCAACAAGCCGGGCCAGCGCTACAAGGACTTCGTCCGCGAGGACATCAAGATCCGCCAGCTCATGTCCACGGGCATGGAGCGCGCCGGCATCGCCAAGGTCGAGATCGAGCGCACCCGCGACCGTGTCCGCGTGGACATCCACACGGCACGTCCGGGCATCGTCATCGGCCGCCGCGGCGCTGAAGCAGACCGCATCCGCGGCGAGCTCGAAAAGCTCACCGGCAAGCAGGTCCAGCTGAACATCCTCGAGGTCAAGAACCCGGAGATCGAAGCACAGCTCGTTGCCCAGGGCATCGCAGAGCAGCTGACTTCCCGCGTGGCTTTCCGCCGTGCGATGAAGAAGGCCATGCAGTCCGCACAGCGCGCAGGTGCCAAGGGTATCCGTGTTGCTTGCTCCGGCCGTCTGGGTGGCGCAGAAATGTCCCGCTCGGAGTTCTACCGCGAAGGCCGTGTGCCCCTGCACACCCTCCGCGCGAACATCGACTACGGCTTCTACGAAGCCAAGACCACCTTCGGCCGCATCGGTGTGAAGGTTTGGATCTACAAGGGTGACGTCACCGCCAAGGAACTGGCGCAGCAGGCAGCTGCTGCTCCGTCCCGTGGCCGTGGAGGAGACCGTCCGGGCCGCCCGGGTGGCGACCGCCGTCGTCGTAACGACCGTCCGGCAGCTGAGGCAGCACCCGCTGCCGTTGAAGCACCGGCCGCTGAAGCTGCTGCTCCGGCAGCAGAAGGAGGACAGGCTTAAATGCTTATCCCACGTCGAGTCAAGCACCGTAAGCAGCACCACCCGGGTCGTTCCGGCGCTGCTACGGGTGGCACCAAGGTCACTTTCGGTGAGTACGGCATCCAGGCCCTGAGCCCGGCATACGTCACCAACCGTCAGATCGAGTCCGCCCGTATCGCGATGACCCGCCACATCAAGCGTGGCGGTAAGGTCTGGATCAACATCTACCCGGACCGTCCGCTGACCAAGAAGCCTGCCGAAACCCGTATGGGTTCCGGTAAGGGTTCCCCGGAATGGTGGGTCGCAAACGTCAAGCCGGGCCGGGTTCTCTTCGAACTCTCCGGTGTCAATGAAGAGGTAGCTCGCGAGGCCCTGCGCCTGGCAATCCACAAGCTCCCGTTGAAGGCACGCATTGTGCGTCGCGAAGGTGGTGAATAGAAATGGCAGTAGGGTCGAAGGATCTCGCACCCGCACAGCTGGACGGTTTCGACAACGAGCGTCTCGTTGAAGAACTCCGCAAGTCCAAGGAAGAGCTGTTCAACCTGCGTTTCCAGTCCGCCACCGGTCAGCTGGAGAACCACGGTCGTCTGCGCGCGGTAAAGAAGGACATCGCACGCATCTACACCGTTCTTCGTGAGCGCGAGCTGGGCATTCGTGCCGAGGTTGCCGCACCGGTTGTGGAAGCCAAGGAAGAAAAGAAGTCCAAGAAGGCTGCCAAGGCAGAAGCTGCCGAGGTTGAAGCTGGAGAGGACGCCAAGTGAGCGAGAAGGAAAACGTGACGGAAGCAGCAGCCAGCGCTGAACAGCGCGGTTACCGTAAGACGCGTCGCGGCTACGTAGTCTCCGACAAGATGGAAAAGACCATCGTTGTTGAGGTTGAAGACCGCGTGAAGCACGCTCTGTACGGCAAGGTTATTCGCCGCACCTCGAAGATCAAGGCTCACGACGAGCAGAACACCGCCGGCATCGGCGACCTCGTTCTGATCGCCGAGACCCGCCCGCTGTCCGCTACCAAGCGGTTCCGCCTGGTGGAGATCCTCGAAAAGGCCAAGTAAATCCGACGCCGGGCATGCCCGGCCGGGCTTACTGGAAGGGCCCGCGTTCCTTACGGAGCGCGGGCCCTTCCGCTTTTCCTGCCAGTTATGGTATGGCCTCAAAGCATGCTAGGATTTTGAGTTTGTATGGCGCCATTTGTGCGTCATCAACCACCTCGTAAACAATCGTGCCACTGCATACTGCCCCGCGCAGGGTTTTCCTGCAAGGGAAGCTGATGCTTGTGGCACGGGCGTTTAGGCCTGTTCTGGCAAAATCCAGGCAGGTCCAGAGACACCCCGATCAACCGTTCCGCAAGGCTCATTCCGTATGCATGATTTCGGTCTGAGAACCGGCGCGACGCAAGGAGTAAAAATTGATTCAGCAGGAGTCGCGACTCAAGGTCGCCGACAACACGGGTGCTAAGGAAATCCTTACCATTCGCGTTCTCGGTGGATCCGGCCGTCGCTACGCAGGCATTGGCGACGTCATCGTCGCAACCGTCAAGGACGCTATCCCTGGCGGCAACGTAAAGAAGGGTGACGTCGTCAAGGCTGTCATCGTTCGTACCAAGAAGGAACGCCGCCGTGCGGATGGTTCCTACATCAAGTTTGACGAGAACGCAGCTGTGATCCTGAAGAACGACGGTGACCCCCGCGGTACCCGTATCTTCGGCCCGGTTGGTCGTGAACTTCGCGACAAGAAGTTCATGAAGATCGTTTCGCTGGCCCCGGAGGTGCTTTAGTCCATGGCTAAGATCAAGAAGGGTGACCTGGTTCAGGTCATCACCGGCGCCAAGCAGGAACGCGGCGGCGACCGCGGCAAGCAGGGCAAGGTCCTGCGCGTATTCCCGGACACCAACCGCGTGTTGGTCGAGGGCATCAATCGCGTCACCAAGCACACCAAGGTTGGTCAGTCCCAGCGCGGCACCAAGACCGGCGGCATCGAGGTTGTTGAAGCCCCGATCCACGTGTCCAACGTTGCTCTGGTAGACCCGTCGACCAAGAAGCCGACCCGCGTTGGTTTCCGTCTCGACACCGTTGAGAAGGACGGCCGCACCAAGACCGTTCGTATCCGCGTGTCCAAGGCCACCGGGAAGGACATCTAATGACTGAGACTCTCGAGACTCCAGTGAAGATCGTTCCGCGTCTGAAGACGAAGTACGCAGAGACCATCAAGAAGTCCCTGCAGGACGAGTTCAACTACGCGAACGTGAACCAGGTTCCCCGCCTGGTGAAGGTTGTTGTGAACATGGGTGTTGGAGATGCCGCCAAGGACTCCAAGCTGATCGACGGCGCTGTCCGCGACCTCACCCTGATCACCGGCCAGAAGCCGCAGGTAACCAAGGCCCGCAAGTCGATCGCACAGTTCAAGCTGCGCGAAGGCATGCCGATCGGTGCACACGCAACCCTGCGTGGCGACCGCATGTGGGAATTCGTGGACCGTCTGGTATCGCTGGCACTGCCGCGTATCCGTGACTTCCGCGGCCTCAACGGCAAGCAGTTCGATGGCAACGGCAACTACACCTTCGGTCTGACCGAGCAGGTTATGTTCCACGAAATCGACCAGGACTCCATCGACCGCGTTCGCGGCATGGACATCACGGTCGTCACCACCGCCAAGACCGACGACGAAGGCCGCGCGCTGCTCAAGGCGCTTGGTTTCCCGTTCAAGACTGAAAACTAACTACGTAACAGGTCCGGCAGCGCAGGCTCATGAGAGCAAGCGCCGCGGAAACCATTACGAGGAAGGGCTATAGCCCAAATGACTATGACAGATCCTGTCGCAGACATGCTCACGCGTCTGCGCAATGCAAACTCGGCATACCACGACTCCGTGACCATGCCGTACAGCAAGCTGAAGGCACGCGTTGCCGACATCCTGAAGGCAGAAGGCTTCATCGCCGGCTGGAAGGAAGAGGAAGCCGAAGTTGGCAAGAAGCTGACCATCGACCTCAAGTTCGGTCCGAACCGCGAGCGTTCGATCGCTGGTGTCCGCCGCATCTCCAAGCCGGGTCTCCGCGTTTACGCGAAGTCCACCAACCTGCCTCACGTGCTGGGTGGCCTGGGTATCGCAATCCTGTCCACCTCTTCCGGCCTCCTGACTGACAAGCAGGCCGGCAAGAAGGGCGTGGGCGGCGAAGTCCTCGCTTACGTCTGGTAACGGGAAAGGAAGAGAATAATGTCACGTATTGGACGTCTCCCCATCACCGTTCCCGCCGGCGTTGAGGTCAAGCTCGATGGCTCCGTCATCAGCGTCAAGGGTGCCAAGGGCGAGCTGAGCCACACTGTTGCCAGCCCGATCGAGGTTTCCCTCGAAGAGAACACCCTCACGGTCACCCGCCCGAACGACGAGCGCAACTCGCGTTCGCTGCACGGCCTGACCCGTACCCTGATCGCCAACATGATCCAGGGCGTCACCGAGGGCTACGAGAAGAAGCTTGAAATCGTCGGTACCGGTTACCGCGTTCAGGCCAAGGGCGCTGACCTGGAGTTCGCTCTGGGCTACAGCCACCCGGTCAACGTCTCGGCTCCCGAGGGCATCACCTTCGCAGTGGAGGGCCCCACGAAGCTCTCTGTTTCGGGTATCTCCAAGCAGCAGGTCGGCGAGGTTGCTGCCAACATTCGCAAGCTGCGCAAGCCCGACCCCTACAAGGGCAAGGGTGTCCGTTACGCCGGCGAAGTCATCCGCCGCAAGGTCGGAAAGGCTGGTAAGTAAACCATGGCCATCGCAATTAACAAGAAGCGTTCGAACAAGAGCAAGTCTGCTGCACGCAGCCGCCGCCAGCTTCGTATCCGCAAGCGCATCACGGGCACGGCTGTTCGTCCCCGCCTGATCGTCAACCGTTCGGCACGTCACGTGTTCGTCCAGGTTGTCGATGACAGCAAGGGCGTCACCGTAGCTTCGGCTTCCACCCTCGAAGCCGACCTCCGCGCTTTCGACGGTGACAAGACGGCCAAGGCCAAGCGCGTTGGCGAACTCGTCGCCGAGCGTGCCAAGGCTGCAGGCATCGAAGCTGTTGTCTTCGACCGTGGCGGTAACAAGTACCACGGCCGCATCGCCGCCGTCGCTGACGGTGCTCGCGAAGGTGGGCTGGCACTGTGACCGCTGAAAACAACGAAAAGGACATTCAGGTGACTGAAGCTGCAGCTGCTGAAGCAACTGAGACCGCTGCCGCTACCGACGACCGCCGCGGCGGACGTCGTGGCGAGCGCGGCGAGCGTGGCCAGGGCCGCGGCGACCGTGGTGGCCGTGGGGGCCGCGACGGCGGCCGTGAGGCCGAGAAGAGCCAGTTCGTAGAGCGCGTTGTAACCATCAACCGCGTTGCCAAGGTCGTCAAGGGTGGTCGTCGCTTCAGCTTCACCGCTCTCGTCGTCGTCGGTGACGGCAACGGTCTGGTTGGCGTTGGCTACGGCAAGGCCAAGGAAGTTCCCGCAGCGATCGCCAAGGGCGTTGAAGAGGCCAAGAAGTCCTTCTTCCGCGTACCGCGCGTTGGCAGCACCATCCCGCACCGCGTGCAGGGTGAAGCTGCTGCAGGCGTTGTCCTGCTGCGTCCGGCTTCCGCTGGTACCGGTGTTATCGCCGGTGGTCCGGTCCGTGCAGTACTGGAGTGCGTGGGTATCCACGACATCCTCTCCAAGTCGCTCGGTTCCTCCAACGCGATCAACATCGTTCACGCGACCGTTGACGCCCTGAAGCAGCTCGAAGAGCCCGCTTCCGTGGCAGCCCGCCGTGGCCTGCCGCTGGACGAGGTTGCTCCGGTTGCCCTGGTGCGTGCGCTCCAGAACCAGAAGGCAGGTGTCTAGTCATGGCTAAGAACCTGACTCCTTCCGACGCTAAGTTGGAAATCACCCAGATCAAGGGCGTCATTGGCGCCAAGCAGAACCAGCGCGACACCCTTCGGTCCCTCGGCCTGAAGCGCATCGGACACACCGTTGTCCGTGACGCCGACGCCGTGACCGTTGGCATGCTCAACACGGTTCCGCACCTCGTGAATGTTGAGGAGGCGAAGTAATGGCAGAGAACAAGACCGCCGCAGAGGCTGCTGAGAAGCAGAACGCTCTGAAGGTCCACCACCTGCGTCCCGCCCCGGGTGCCAAGACCGCCAAGACCCGTGTTGGTCGTGGTGAAGGCTCCAAGGGTAAGACCGCTGGTCGCGGTACCAAGGGTACGAAGGCCCGCTACCAGGTAAAGGCTGGCTTCGCCGGCGGCCAGCTGCCGCTGCACATGCGCCTGCCGAAGCTGCGCGGCTTCAAGAACCCGTTCCGGGTTGAGTTCCAGGTTGTGAACCTGGAGAAGCTCAACGAGCTGTTCCCGGAAGGTGGCGCTGTCACCGTTGAGTCCCTGGTTGAGAAGGGTGCCGTTCGCAAGAACCAGCCCGTCAAGGTGCTGGGCACCGGCGACATCACCGTCAAGGTTGACGTCACCGCCCACGCATTCTCTTCCAGCGCGGCTGAAAAGATTGCTGCAGCAGGCGGAAGCACCACCGCTCTCTAAGAGTCGGCGGGGCAAAAGCCCGTTGTGAAAGGATCCCGGTTTGCGGGGCTTCGGCCCTGCAGGCCGGGATTTTTTTCGTGGTTGTGGACTCTCGATTATTACGACGGCGTCACAAGCGGCTAGACTCGGTTGTTGGGTTTCATTGAGCCCATCCACATCCTTGTACTTAAACTCAGGAGGACGCTTGCTCAGCGCATTCGGACGGGCGTTTCGGACGCCCGATTTGCGACGCAAGTTGTTGTTCACGCTGGGAATCATCACAATCTTCCGCTTGGGAGCTTTCATCCCCTCGCCTGGTGTGAACTACCAGAATGTCCAGCAATGCTTGAATAACGGTGACACCTCGCAGGGCATCTACCAGCTGGTGAACCTGTTCAGCGGCGGTGCTTTGCTGCAGGTATCCATCTTCGCGCTCGGCATCATGCCGTACATCACGGCGAGCATCATTGTGCAGCTGCTCCGGGTGGTCATTCCCCGGTTCCAGCAACTGTATGAGGAAGGCTCGTCCGGCCAGTCGAAGCTCACCCAGTACACCCGGTACCTGACCATCGCGCTGGGCCTCTTGAACGCGACCACCTTGGTGTCGCTGGCCCGCTCGGGCCAATTGTTGCCGGGCTGCAACCTGCCGATCATTCCCGATGACAGCATCGTTACCACGATCCTCATCATCATCACCCTGACGGCCGGCACCGGCCTCATCATGTGGATGGGCGAACTGGTTACGGAGAAGGGCGTGGGCAACGGTATGTCCCTGCTCATCTTCACGTCCATCGCAGCCGGCTTCCCGCGCTCCCTGGGCTCCATCTGGGAGTCGAAGGGTCCGGGTACGTTCTTCATCGTGCTGGCCATCGGCTTGGTCACTGTGGCGTTGGTTGTCTTCGTGGAGCAGTCGCAGCGGCGCGTTCCGGTGCAGTACGCGAAGCGCATGATTGGCCGCCGCACGGTTGGCGGAACCAGCACCTACATTCCCATCAAGGTGAACATGGCCGGCGTCGTGCCCGTCATCTTCGCTTCCTCCATGCTTTACCTGCCCGGCCTGATTGCCCAGTTCAACCAGCCCAAGGCAGGGGAGCAGATGGCGCCCTGGGTTGAGTGGATCAACAACAACCTCACCCGTGGCGACCACCCCATCTACATGGCGCTCTACTTCGCCATGATCGTGTTCTTCACCTACTTCTACGTGGCCATCACCTTCAACCCTGAAGAAGTGTCGGACAACATGAAGAAGTACGGCGGGTTCATTCCGGGCATCCGGGCGGGTAAACCGACCGCGGACTACCTGCAGTACGTGCTTTCCAGGATCACCCTGCCTGGAGCCCTTTACCTGGGCTTCGTGGCGCTGATTCCGCTGGTTGCACTCGTCCTGATCAACGCCAACCAGAACTTCCCGTTCGGTGGCACGTCAATCCTGATCATGGTGGGTGTGGGCCTGGAAACCGTCAAGCAGATTGATGCGCAGCTACAACAACGTCACTACGAAGGGCTTTTGCGATGACGAGAATGCTGATTATCGGACCTCCGGGTTCAGGCAAGGGTACGCAGGCTGAGCGGATTTCCGAGCGCCTTGGCGTAGTCGCCATCTCCACCGGCGACATCTTCCGGGCCAACGTCAAGGGCGAAACACCTTTGGGCATCGAGGCCAAGAAGTACATGGACGCCGGGGACTTCGTTCCGGACAGCGTCACCAACAAGATGGTCCGCGACCGCCTGGGCGAATCCGACGTCGAGAACGGGTTCCTCCTTGACGGCTACCCGCGCACCACGGCCCAGGTGGACTACCTGGACCACATCCTCGCCGAGGGCGAGCAGGAGCTCGACGTCGTGCTCCAGCTGACCGCCGACGACGAGGAACTGGTGCAGCGCCTTCTCGGTCGCGCCAAGGAAACCGGCCGTTCTGACGACAATGAAGCCGTCATCCGCCACCGCCTTGACCTGTACCACGAGCAGACCGAGGCCGTTGTTGCGAAGTATGCCGAGCGTGGCATCCTGACGCAGGTGGACGGCATCGGCGGCATTGACGAGGTCACCGACCGTGTCCTCACCGCTATCGAGTCGGCGAAGGCCGTCTAAGCAGGTTTGTCCACATAGCCCGTGAAACGGCTCCGGACGCAAAGGGTGTGTCCCGTACGATTGGTGCGGGACACACCCTTTTCCTTTTCCGCGGCAATCTTGGGGGAACCGCATGCATGGAGTCTTTTCCGGGAACAGCCGGATCGCGGGCCTGGAGGTCTACCTGCCACCCGCTCGCCTGGACACGGCCGCCGTCGAACGCCGCATCGCTGAGGCGAGCCCGGGCTTCCGCCTGCCGAAAGGCCTGATTGGCCGCGTGACCGGTATCCGGACCCGGAGCGTCATGGCTGAGTCCGAGCAGGCCTCCGATCTTGCCGCCAACGCCGCGGCAAAGGTTCTGGCAGGGTGCGGGCTGCAGGCCCCGGACGTTGACCTGCTGATCTTCGCCTCGGCCAGCCAGGACATGGTGGAGCCGGCTACCGGCCACATGGTCGCCGCCAAACTGGGGCTGCAATGCCCCGTGATGGACGTCAAGAACGCCTGCAACAGCTTCCTGAACGGTGTAGAGGTGGCAGACTCGCTGATCGCTGCCGGGCGTTATGCGCAGGTTCTGGTGGTCACGGGTGAGTCGCCGTCACGGGCTGTACGGTGGTCGGTGCCGGACTTCGAGACGTTCGCAGGCAGCTTCCCCGGGTACACCATGAGCGACGGCGGTGCTGCCGTGCTGCTCGAGGCTGCACTCCCGCCGGGCGCGGGCACGGGTTCGGCGAAGGCAGGGTCGGAGGGAATCCTCGCCATGGCGTTCACAGCCAAGAGCAGCCACTGGTCCGTGGGGACGTTGGCCGGGGGCGGATCGGCCTTCCCCCGTGACCCCGAAGCCACCTACTTCACCATGGATGGGGAGAAGCTCAAGGACGCGTTCCTGGACCTTGGCTGTGAAGCGCTGGACCAGACCTTGGAGAGCCTGGGCATGAAATGGGAGGACTTCGCTGTTGTCTGCGTGCACCAGGTCAGCGCCCCCTACCGGGAAATCTTTGCTGAGCGCGCGGGAGTACCGCAGGGCAAATTGGTGCCCACCGTAGAGGAGTTCGGCAACCTCGCGTCTGTGAGCTTGCCGCTGCAGCTCAAAATAGCGATTGATGGAGGGCGTTGCGGCCCGGGTGACGTGGTGGCACTGGTTGGTTTGGCCGGCGGGGTGAGCCTGGGAATGGCCGTGGTGCGGCTGTGAACCCAGCGCAGTCCGGATCCCTGGGCAGCCTGGCTCCCACCCGGCGTTTGTCCGTCGCCGTGCCCATGCTCAACGAAGCGAAGCTGGTCCGGCAGACCTTGGAGTCCCTCGCTGCCCAGGTCGAGGCCAACTTCACGGTTGTGGTGGTGGATAACGGTTCCACTGACGGCAGTTGCGGCATTGTGGAGGCGTTCGCCGCAGAGAACCCCGGCATGGATATCCGCCTCCTGCACGAGGCAGAGAAGGGCACTGGCGCGGCCGCCGATACCGGGATGCGCTTCGGCGTTGACCACGGCGCCACGTGGCTGGCACGGACCGACGCCGACTGCCTCGCCGCGAGCGACTGGACGGCCCGCATCGTGGCCGGATTCGAGGCGGGGCTTGAACTCATCGCCGGGCAGCTTGTACCGCGGCATGACGAGGGCATCACGGCCGCAGAGCGGAGGATGATGCTGCTGGCTGTTGAAGTGGCGTCGTTCTTCGGCAGGATCCGTCCCGGCAACAAGGGGGAGGGCTACCTGGGTCCCTACCAGATGCTGCCGGGTTGCAACATGGCCATCACCTCCGACATGTACCACCGTTCCGGAGGCTTTCCGAGGACCCGCATCGAGGATCTGCACGAGGACCGGGCACTGTCCAACCAAGTACGGAAACTGACCCGCAACTACGCGCTGCGCCGGGATGTGGTGGTGTACGGCTCTTCCCGGCGGGTGAAGGCTTGGGGGCTGAAAAACACCCTGGCCTGGTATGCGGACCACCGCTACCGTCCCGAGCACGTAGACATCCGATGACGGGTTCCGTCATCGCTGCAGAGCGCTGGGAACGCAGGGTCCAGCTGGGCGCCCATCCGGTGCTCTATCCGCTGGTCCGTTCGCTGGGTGCGTTGGGTCCCGTGCTTCGTCTCCCAGGGCTGGGCGTTTTGGTCAGCGAAGCGTCCCTGGTCCGTGGTGTGCTGATGGACGGGGAGCGATTCGTGAAGAACGGAGCCTCGGCCTCGGGTGGCTTGTGGACCCCAGTGGTGGGGCCGCGGGCGCTGGTCAACATGGACGGAAAGGACCACCGTGAACTGCGGCGGAAGCTGGCCGACCTCTTCACCCCGGGCTCCGTCGCGGCCATGGTGGAACCGGCCAAGGAAAGTTTCCTCTCCCGCGTGGAGCAGGGACTGGACAACGGGGCCAGGGTGGACCTGGTGGACTGCGTTAAGGAGTTGGCCGGGGGAGTCATATCCCGGCTGTTGGGCGTCCCCGATGACGCGCCTGGGCGTTTGCCGGACAGGGAACTGTTCAATCTCGGTTCCTCGATTTCCTCGCTGGTCCGCTTGGGTCGCCCCAGCCTGACGCCACGGCAGGCGGCCAAGGGGCGTGCCGCCGTCGAGCTTCTGGCCGGTCCGGCGAGGGCGGCCTTCCACGGGAATGACCCCAGAACGTTCCCCGGCCGGCTTCGCAGCTTGGGCATGACCGAGGAAGAAGCCTTGGGCATCATCAGTGCCTTCGTCATGGTGGGGACGGAGACGCTGGTTTCCTTCGTGCCGCGGTTGGTGGCCTTGCTGAGCGATTCCGGACGGGTTTCTGCGCTCGCGGCCGATCGTTCCGGCCTACCTGCGGCGGTCAACGAGGCTTTGCGGTACACCGTGCCGTCACCCATGATGCTCCGGAACGTCGTTGTTGACGGAGCCATCGGGGCAAAGGCAGTCCGCACCGGCGATCGTATCCTCTTGTCCACCGTGCATGCCGCGAAGAGCCTGGGAGGATTTGATCCCGACCAGCCCACGCCGCCGCAGGCCCGGCAGTTGTGGTTCGGGGCCGGTACCCACTTTTGTATCGGCATGCCGCTTGCCATGGCGGAGATCAACGCTGCCCTCGACGTGCTGCTGGACAGGTACCTCAAGAAGCCCTGGACCATCCCGTCCAGGAAGGTCAGCACGGGCGTGCTGATCCCGGGTTACCAGAAACTGGAGTTGGCCAATGAAAGCTGACGGGCACACGGATTTGGTGGAGGCTGTGTATGCAGCCGCCGCGAAGGTCCCGGACCATCCTGCAATCACGGCCCCCGGCCGGGCTCCCGGAAAGCGCAGCCAAGGAAGACCTGGAAAGACCATCACCTACCGCGACCTTGTGGCCGGAATCGAGGCGACCTCCACCCGGCTCCAGGACCAGGGCTTTGGCTCCGGAGAGCGGATGCTCTTTTCCGTCAGGCCAAGCCCCGCCGCCTTCATCCTCGCCTTGGGCGCCGTCAGGGCCGGCGGCTCGGTAGTGTTCATCGATCCAGGCATCGGTCCTTCCCTCTTCCACGACCGGGCCGAACTCGCCGCTCCCCGCTGGGCGGCCGCGGAATCGCTGCTGTATGCGCTCAGCACCAGAAGTCCCCTGCGGCCACTGGCCCGTCGGCGGGGCCTGCTCCTTCCCGATTACGGGGCCATGAACGTCCGGCACTATTACGCGGGACCGTGGCTACCCGGAGTTCCGGGCGGAGCCACGGCGGTGGGGAAGTTGCGGCGTCCGTTGCCTCAGGCCGTAACGGCTCCCGGAATACCAGCGGGCTCGGACTCGGAACTCCCCTCCGGCGATTCCGGACAGGAAGCGGTGATCATCTTCACCTCGGGGACCACAGGAGCCCCCAAAGGTGTGGTCCACACACGGGGTTCGCTTGCCGCGGGCTTCAGCCAACTCACCCGCCGCTGCACCTTCGGGGAAGGCGACCGGATCCATTCGGAGCAGCTCATGATGGGCCTGCCCGCCCTGATCGCCGGTGCCCATTGGACCATGCCGGCCTATGGCTTCTCCGCCCACATCGACCCCCTCCGGTTGGCACGCGAGCTGGGGCCGGTTGTTGGGAAACGAGACGGCTATGGCGCGGCAACCCATCTCTTCCTTGTTCCCTCGCAATTGGCGCCCATCCTGGACGCCGTGGAGGACGGCTCTGTCCGGCTTCCGGCTACGTTGAAGACAGTGATGCTGGGTGCGGCTCCTGTCCTGGCGCCTTTCCTTCAACGTGCCATGCACTTGCTGCCGGGCGTCGATTTCAAGCTCATCTACGGCATGACGGAACTGTTGCCCATAGCGATCGCCGACGGCTCGGAAAAACTTGCCTTCGCCGCGGGAACCACTGCCGAGTTCACTGCGGCTGATGGAAGCGGTGAAGGAGACTTCCTTGGGGAACCGCTGCCCGCCGTCGGCATCCGGGTGGGGGAGGACCACGAACTGTTCGCCCACGGTCCCAACATGTGCCACGGCTACCTTGGCGAGAAACCCATGGCGGAACACGCCACGGGGGACCTGGTTCGCCTGGACCACGGAAAGGACGGGCCGGGTGGGCGGGCCCGGTTGGTGATGATCGGCCGGAAGAAGGACATGATCATCCGAGGAAAGACCAACATCTATCCGGCCTTGTATGAACCAGTGATCGCCGGCGTGGAAGGCGTGCAACAGGCCGTGATGATCGGCGTGGCCGATTCCATTGGCGACGAGTCCGTGTGGCTCGCCGTGGTGCCGGCGCCGGGCCACAGCGCCGAGGTCCTCCGGGCACGGCTGGCGAAGGACCTACCCCGGCTGATCGACGAATCAGCCC
Source organism: Paenarthrobacter sp. NPDC090520 (assembly GCF_044769205.1). Taxonomy (NCBI): domain Bacteria; kingdom Bacillati; phylum Actinomycetota; class Actinomycetes; order Micrococcales; family Micrococcaceae; genus Paenarthrobacter; species Paenarthrobacter sp. NPDC090520. The sequence goes on along the minus strand of NZ_JBIVXM010000004.1, from coordinate 11,495 downwards.
TTCCGGACCGCGTGGAACTACTGGACACCATCCCGGTCGCCGGACGCCACAGGAAGCCTGACCGCGCAGCCCTTCGGCGGCAGTTCACTGACACAGCGCTTGCCGTGGACCACGCATGAAAATCGCCGTCACGGGAGCTACCGGATTCATCGGGGCAGCCGTAGCCCAGGCCGCGGAAGCCCGGGGCTGGGAAGTGGTCCGCTTTGCCCGGCGCACAGGTGATGGCCTTTCTTACTGGGATCTCGCCGGCCTTGCGCCGGCGCGCTTACCGGATGTAGACGCCGTCGTCCATGCCGGTGCCTTCGTCGCCGACTGGGGCGACGCCGGGCAGTTCCACCGCACCAACGTCCTGGGGACACGGGCGGTGGCTGAGGCGTTTGCGGGAACACGCCTGGTGCACATCTCAAGCTCAAGCGTCTACCCATGGTGGGAGCCTTGCCGCAACCGTCGCGAAGAGGAGCCTGCAACACGCCACCTCAACGCCTATGGTCGCAGCAAGGCGCTCGCGGACATCGAGGCCAGGCAGCACGGCAATGCCCTGGTCTTGCGGCCGCACGGTGTCTATGGCCCAGGGGACCGTACCCTCTTGCCGAGGCTCGTCGGTAACGTCCGTGGGGGACAACTCCTCAGTGTTGGCCACCCCGCGGTGAGGCACCAACTCACGCACATCAGCAACCTGACCGGCGCCGCGCTCGCTGCCTGCACCTCAGGGCTTCGGGGAGCCGTCAACGTCGCTGACGCGGAACCGGTGGAGCTCGGTGACGTGCTGCGGCAGGTACTGGATGTGACCGGACATGGAGACGTGCGGATCCGCTGTATCCCCTTCGCCGGGGCTATGGCCATGGCGCGTGTTTCGGAGACAGCCGCCTTGGCAACCAACAGGCCGCCGCGGCTGACGCGGTACGCCGTGAGCCAGTTGGGACGCGAACGGACTTACTGCTTGGACAGGCTCCGGGAAGGCCTGGGGGTCGAGCCAATTTCGACCTCGCTGTCGGATGCTGGAAAATGGTTGGAGCATGGGGCCCGATCGGCACCCGTATAAACATTCCAGAGGAGAACATGGCGTTCGGTCAGCCCCGCATTGAATACAAGTCCAACGAGCAGATGCGCAAGATGCACGAGGCGGGCCTGGTGCTCAGCCGTGCGCTGGACGCTGCCGTTGCGGCGGCGAAGGCGGGTGTGACCACCAAGGACCTGGACGACGTCTTCGCGGCGGTCCTGAATGACGCCGGAGCCAAGTCCAACTTCCTCGGTTACCACGGCTTCCCCGCCACTATCTGCACCTCCGTGAACGAGGAAGTGGTGCACGGGATCCCGGGTGGCCGCGTGCTGCAGGATGGCGACATCATTTCGATCGACGGCGGCTGCATCGTGGACGGGTGGCACTCGGACTCCGCCCGTACCGTGATTGTCGGCACGGCCGATCCGGAAGACCAGCGCCTCTCGGACGTCACGCAGGCAGCCATGTGGCGGGGCATCGCCGCGCTCGCCAAGGGCAAGTTCGTGGGGGACATCGGCAACGCGATCGATGATTACGTTTCCTCCGTTCCCGGCAAGCCGCTGGGCATCCTTGAGGACTACGTAGGCCACGGCATCGGTTCCGAGATGCACATGGCACCGGATGTCCTGAACTACCGCACCAACCACCGTGGTCCCAAGGTCCGTCCCGGGCTGTGCCTGGCCATCGAGCCCATGTTGGTGCGCGGTGGCATCGACACCGCCACCCTTGACGACGATTGGACCGTGGTGACCACCGACGGCAAGCGATCCTGCCAGTGGGAGCACTCCGTCGCTGTCCACGAAAAGGGCATCTGGGTCCTGTCCGCGCCGGACGGTGGCGCAGAGCAATTGGCGCCGCTCGGCGTCGTGCCTGTTCCGATTCCGTAGCAAACCCAAAAGAAAGCGCGGAGCTGCCATGCAGCCCCGCGCTTTTTTATGCAGCCGGGAGGCTATGCCTTCAGCTTGGGCTTCACATCCTTGGTGTAGATGCCTTCAAGCGTCTTCTTGAGTTCGGTCAAGGTTGCCTTGACGTCGCCCTGCTGGGTGAGGATCTTGGCGGAAGCCTTGGCCATTTCCTGGTCCGCGCCGGGCAGGAACACACGGGCGTTGTCCTGGACACGGGTGACCGCGAGCTGGTCCATGGCGGTCTTGATCTGCGGGGTGGCTGCCAGGACAGCCGACATGTCCGCCGAAAGCCGCGTGGGCATGTAGCCGGTTGCGGCGGAGAACGCGGCAGTGTTCTCGGGTTCGGTCATGAACTTGAGGAACGTGGCTGCGGCGAGCTGTTCTTCCTTGCTGATGCCGCTGGGGATGCCCAAGCCTGCACCACCGGTGGGGCACACGCCCGTGGCAACCTCGGGGCCGCCCGGCAGGAAGCCCACGCCGACGTTGAACTTGGCGGCCTTGAGCACGCCGAGCAGCGAACCGGTGGAGGAAATCGTGGCGGAGGCGATGCCCGCAGCGAAGTCGTCGGCAGCTTCCTTGGAGGAAACGCCGGCCCATGCGTCCTTGTAGATGGAATCCTGCGCCCACTGGAGGGCAGCCACTGCTTTGTCCGAATCACACGTGATGTCCCAGTCCTTGGACCAGTTGCCACCCCAGCCCCACAGGTTGTTCTGCAGGGTCCAGCCCGCATAGCCGGCCAGGGCGGGGTACATGTAGGCGTGTTGCGCACCCGAGGATGCCTTGAGCTTGGGTGCCCACTCGGCGAATTCCTGCCACGTGGCCGGAGCACGGTCCGGAAGGCCAGCAGCCTTGAAGTGGTCCTTGTTGTAGTAGAACAGCGGGGTGGAACGGCCGTAGGGAAGGGCCCACTGCTGGTTGTCGTACTTGTAATCGTCAACCAGCGATTTCTGAAAGTCTTCGAGCTTGATGTCCAGCTGCTTCACGAGCCCATCCAGGGGGATGATGCTGCCGTTGGAGAAGTAGCGGAACCACCACACGTCGGAGAGGACAACCAAGCCGGGCAGGCCGGTCCTGGCAGCCTGCGAGGTCTGGAACTTCTGGGCAATCTCCTCGTAGTTGGCGCCCGCGGTCACCAGGTTCACCTTGATCTCCGGGAACGCGGCGTGGAATTTGTCGATGATGGATTCTTCCACGTCCTGGGACTTTCCCGGGTGGTTGGTCCAGAAATCGATGGACGCGGCTGGCTTGACGCCGCTGAAGTCGACGGCCGCCGATTCGACGGTTGTTCCGGGGCCCGCCGTCGACGGTCCACCGCAAGCGGCCAGTGCCGCTGCTCCGGCGCCCAGGCCTGCGAGGCCAAGGAAATGCCGACGGTCAAGATTCGTGCGCATAGTGCTTCCTCTCAATGACTGACTTCGATGCGAAATAGTGCGGGTGGAGTTGTTAGCCGGTGACGCTGCCTTGCGTCAGGCCGGCGACGATGTAGCGCTGCAGGGCGGCGAAGACCAGAAGGATGGGGACAATCACCAGGACTGCGCCCGCCATGAGGATTCCCCAGCCCGCGCCGTTGCCCTCGGAGTTCTGCAGCAAGGTCAGGCCCACCGGGAGCGTCATGGTCTCGGGCCGGTCGGTGATGATGAGCGGCCAGATGTAGTCGTTCCATTCACTGACCACGGTTACCAAGGCCACGGTCGCCACCGAGGGCAGGGAAACAGGCACAATGATTTGCCACAGACGTCGCCAATGTCCGGCGCCGTCGATCTCGGCCGCTTCCAGGATGGACGGCGGGAGGGTGAGGAAATGCTGCCGGAGCAGGAAGGTTCCGAATGCCGTACCCAGGCCGGGGAGGATGATGCCCCATAACGTGTTCTTTCCTCCCATGCCTGCGATCAGGATGTAGTTGGGCAGGATCGAGACCTGCGCCGGAACCATGAGGGCCACCAGGATCAGCACGAAGATGACGTTCTTGTACGGGAACCGGACGAACACCAAGGCATACGCCGTCAGGATCGCCAGGACCACCTTGATGGTGGAACCGACGGAGGTGACGATCAGGCTGTTGGCGAAGAACTGCGCGAACGGGACGGTGGTCATCGCAGTGGCATAGTTCTCCAGGTTCAACGACTCCGGGAGGATCTTCAGGTCCGTGGTGACAATCTCGCCGGGCTGTTTGAAGGAGCTCAGCAGCATCCACAGCAAGGGCAGGAAGACCACCAGCGTTGCCACGAGGAGCGGGACGTATCCGGCGGCCAGCGTCTGGAGCAGGTTGGACCTGGACAGCGGCCGCTGCGGTGCTGCTTGGTCCGGGTCCGTGGGACGTACGACGGCGGCGGGAGACTGGGCGCTCACGAGTAGTGGACCTTTCGCTCAACAAAGCGCAGTTGGAGGACGGTGATGACCAGCAGGATGGCGAAGAGGACCACCGAAATCGCGGCCGAATAGCCTGCCCGGTTGTAGGCGCCGAAGGCCTGCAGATAGGCCTCGTAGATCAGCGTGCTGGTGCCGTTCCCCAGCGGCGTCATGATGCGGATGAGGTCGAACGCCTGCAGGGAGCTGAGCATGGTGGTGATCAGGAGGAAGAACGTGGTGGGGGAGAGCAGGGGCACCGAGATGTTGAAGAACCGGCGGATGTTGTTGGCTCCGTCCAACGCCGCAGCTTCCATGACGTCGCGGGGGAGGGACTGAAGGCCCGCGAGATACACCACGGCGCAGTAGCCGAGGTTCTTCCAGACGTACACGATGATGACCATCACCAAGGACAACTGGGGATCGTTGATCCACTGCGGGCTCTGCTGTCCCAAGCCACGGAGGATCCACGCGAGGACTCCGTAGCCGGGGTCGAAGATAAACAGCCACACCAGGCCCACACCCACGCCGGAGAGCACGTACGGTGCAAACACCGCCGAACGGGCGAACGTGGTGCCGCGGACCTTCGAGTTCAATGCCAGGGCCACCAGCAGCCCGAGCACCATGGAACCGCCCACCGTCACGACCGTGAAGATGCCCGTGGTTCCGAGGACCTTGGCTGCGTCCTCGCTGGTGAAGAACGTGATGTAGTTCTGCAGCCCCACCACCGTTGCCGACGCCGAACCCAGCGTCCAGTCCAAGGTGGAGTAGTAGATGTTGTTGATCAGCGGCCAGTAGGTGAACGTGGCAATCAGTGCGATGTTGGGCAGGGCCATGGCGAGGAAAGCGACGAAGTCCTTGCGGCTGCGGCCGGACCACCGCTTGGCGTAGCGGCCAGGTGCGGACCCGTTCGGGGGCGGCACCGCGACCGGAACGCCCGAACGGTCAGGGAGGGTGTTGACGAGTCGGGTAGTCATGGATCACTTACGTTGTGAGGCGAACTTTGGGTGCCGGTCCGGATCGGGGCGGCGGGAGACAGCCCTAGCTCACCACAGGGCCGAGGCTCCGTTGGACCAAAAACGGGCACCGTACCGATAGTTGGCTGACACTTCCGGACCCGTTTACTCACCGTTACTCCGGAGTTCGAATTCGAGGCCGGGCTACCAGTTGGCCGCACCGCTTGAGGTGGAGAATGGAGCCATGGGTCAGATAACCGATGTTCCAGGAATCCGGATTGGCCACACCCAAAAGAACGACGGCGGGTGGCTCAGTGGCGTGACCGTCGTCCTTCCGCCTCCGGGAACCGTGGGGTCGGTGGACGTGCGGGGCGGGGGACCAGGGACGCATGAGACCGACGCCCTGGACCCGACCACCTTGGTTTCCACTGTGGACGCCGTTGTCCTCACGGGTGGGAGCGCCTTCGGATTGGTGTCCGCGCATGGGGCGCAGCAGTGGTGCGAAGAACAGGGGAGGGGCTTCGCGGTTCCCGGGACCGTTGTTCCGATCGTTCCTGCCGCCGCTATTTTCGACCTCGGTCGCGGCGGCGACGTCCACGCCCGGCCCGACGCCGGCATGGGTTACCAGGCAGCCGCCGCAGCGTTCGCCTCAGGCGACCATGCCGCCGTCGTGCGCGGAAACGTCGGTGCCGGAACCGGTGCCGTCATAGCCAGAGGCCAGTACAAAGGGGGCGTGGGCACGGCGTCGATCTCCTTGGAAAACATCTCGGCCCATGGACCTGTCATCGTGGGGGCCATTGCCGTGGTCAATGCGCTGGGGACTCCTGTGTTCGGTGCGGCGGGGCCGCAACCCTCTGCGCGCTCGGTCGTTCCTCCCTTAGACGCGCGCGGCCGGGTTCCAGCCCCGCCGCAGGGAATCAACACCACTCTGGTAGTGATCGCGACTAATGCTGTCCTGGATGTCGCCGAGTGTAAGCGGACCGCCAGTTCGGGTCACGCTGGCCTGGCCAGGGCCCTCGACCCGTCCCATACCCTCGCGGACGGTGACACCGTGTTCGCCCTGGCGACTGGCGCCGTCGGGCTTGACCGCAGCACCGACCAGGCGCGGCAGGTGTCCCTGATAACCCTCCAGAGCGCGGCGGCGGAGGCAGTGCGGTTGGCGATCCTGGACGGCGTTTCGGCCGCGGAAAGCATCACGACGGCGGCGGGCACCTTCCCTGCCTACCTCGCCACTGGAGGGTGACGAGGACGCCCGCGTGCGCTACCATGATCGGATTTAACTTTCCCGCCCGAGTGGCGTAGAGTTGTCTGTTGGTTGTCTGTACAGCCACGCCCTTTTTGGTGTGGTGGTTCCAAGAGGACCAAAGCAAACAAAAAACGTCCGCTGGATCGCCGGTGCCTAACCGGAGGACTGCGGCAAACAACAGTTAGCGGAGGATATGGCCAAGAAGGACGGGGTCATTGAGATCGAGGGCGTTGTGACTGAGGCGCTGCCCAACGCGATGTTTCGTGTTGAGCTCACCAACAAGCACGTCGTTCTCGCGCACATCTCTGGGAAGATGCGTCAGCACTACATTCGTATCCTCCCCGAGGACCGGGTAGTGGTGGAGCTGAGCCCGTACGACCTCACACGTGGTCGTATCGTCTACCGCTACAAGTAAATTGCTGGGCGGCTAAGGCAATGCCTTGGTTGCTCCAGCTGATCAACTGCTAAACACGCAAAGGAACGCCATGAAGGTCAAGCCGAGCGTCAAGCAGATCTGCGACAAGTGCAAAGTGATCCGCCGTAACGGCCGGGTCATGGTGATCTGCGAGAACCCGCGCCACAAGCAGCGCCAGGGCTGATTCCCCGCAAGGGAACCAGCGCCCGCAAGGGCAAACCTGGGTTGCTTAACCCACGCAAGTAAATAAAGGCAGCACAAGCTGAGCTGGGACGCTTCACAGAGCCCGGACAGCGAACCCCCGGTCGGAGGCTGGGGCCGCATGGAAAATGCGGGTGTACTGCCTACGACCTCCGGTTTATTCAAGGAGTACCGCCACTATGGCTCGTCTCGCTGGCGTAGACATTCCCCGCGAAAAGCGGTTGGAAATTGCGCTTACTTACATCTACGGCGTGGGTAAGACCCGTGCACACGAAACCCTGGCTGCCACCGGCATCAGCCCTGACGTTCGCGTCAAGGACCTGACTGACGCCGAACTGGTTCAGCTGCGTGACTACATTGAAGGCAACTACAAGGTTGAGGGTGACCTTCGCCGCGAGGTAGCCGCTGACATCCGCCGCAAGGTTGAGATCGGCAGCTACGAAGGCCTGCGCCACCGCAAGGGCCTGCCCGTACGCGGTCAGCGTACGAAGACCAACGCTCGTACCCGCAAGGGCCCGAAGCGCACCGTCGCCGGCAAGAAGAAGGCCGGACGTTAATCCCTCGGGATTGACCTGGTTTTCCCCCGATAACTTTCTGTAGGAGAAACAATGCCCCCGAAGACTCGTGGAGCGGTCCGTAAGCCGCGTCGCAAGGATAAGAAGAATATTGCGCTTGGACAGGCGCACATCAAGAGCACCTTTAACAACACCATCGTGTCCATCACGGACCCGACTGGCGCTGTGATCTCCTGGGCTTCCGCCGGTGAGGTTGGCTTCAAGGGCTCCCGTAAGTCCACCCCGTTCGCTGCCCAGATGGCTGCCGAGGCTGCTGCAAAGCGCGCCCAGGAGCACGGTCTGCGCAAGGTTGACGTTTTCGTCAAGGGACCGGGTTCGGGACGCGAAACCGCAATCCGTTCGCTCCAGGCTGCTGGCCTTGAGGTTGGCTCCATCCAGGACGTCACCCCCAGCGCCCACAACGGTTGCCGCCCGCCGAAGCGCCGCCGCGTCTAATTAGGTTCAACCTGCCTGACGGCCGGGCCTGCTTGTGGATCCACAAGCATGGTCCGGCTGGTCAGGCTGGAAACCGAAGCCGATTTCCACCACCTGTGTTGCGTCATATAGCGGATGCTCGCCGAAAGGAAACCTAAGTGCTCATTGCACAGCGCCCCACTCTGTCTGAAGAAGTTGTAGCCGAGAACCGCTCCCGTTTCATCATTGAACCGCTGGAGCCGGGCTTTGGTTACACCCTCGGAAACTCCCTCCGCCGTACCCTGCTCTCCTCCATCCCCGGTGCCGCTGTTACCAGCATCCGGATCGATGGCGTGCTGCACGAGTTCACCACGGTTCCGGGTGTCAAGGAAGATGTCACTGAGATCATCCTGAACATCAAGAACCTTTCGGTTTCCTCCGAGCACGACGAGCCGGTTGTTGCGTACCTGCGCAAGCAGGGCCCCGGAGTCGTCACCGCCGCGGACATCGCTCCGCCGGCCGGCGTCGAATTCCACAACCCGGATCTGCACATTGCCACCCTTAACTCGAAGGGCAAGTTCGAACTCGAACTGACCATCGAGCGCGGCCGTGGCTACGTTTCGGCAGCTCAGAACAAGTCCGGCGACTCCGAGATCGGCCGTATCCCGGTCGACTCGATCTACTCGCCGGTCATGAAGGTAACTTTCCGCGTGGAAGCTACCCGTGTTGAGCAGCGCACCGACTTCGACAAGCTCATTGTCGACGTCGAGACCAAGCAGGCTATCGCTCCGCGTGACGCTGTTGCTTCTGCAGGCACCACCCTGGTGGAACTGTTCGGTCTGGCCCGTGAGCTGAACACCGCAGCTGAAGGTATCGAGATTGGCCCGTCGCCGACTGACGCTGCACTTGCAGCTGACATGGCTCTGCCGATCGAGGATCTGGACCTCACGGTCCGTTCCTACAACTGCCTCAAGCGTGAGGGCATCCACACCGTGGGTGAACTCGTTGCCCGCTCCGAGGCTGACCTGATGGACATCCGCAACTTCGGTGCAAAGTCCATCGACGAGGTCAAGGCAAAGCTCGTTGAACTGGGTCTGTCCCTCAAGGACTCCCCTCCCGGTTTCGATCTCGCAGCCCGCGCCGCAGCCATCGAAGAGGACGACGCCGCGTTCAGCGACGACGAGCTCTAAAAAGCAGATCTTGGCCGCCGGGTCCAGTGATGGAACCGACCGGCCACCACAACAGGAGAAATAACTATGCCTACCCCCACTAAGGGTCCGCGCCTCGGAGGCGGCCCGGCTCACGAGCGCCTGATGCTCGCGAACCTGGCAGCATCGCTCTTCGAGCACAAGCGCATCACCACCACGGTTACCAAGGCCAAGCGCCTCAAGCCGTACGCAGAGCGTCTGGTCACCTTCGCCAAGCGTGGCGACCTCGCTTCCCGCCGTCGTGTTCTCGGCCTGATCAGCGACAAGGGCATTGTCCACGAGCTGTTCACCGACATCGCCGGTGCTGTTGCCAACCGTGACGGTGGCTACACCCGTATCACCAAGATCGGCAACCGCAAGGGCGACAACGCTCCCATGGCTGTCATCGAGCTGGTCCTCGAGCCCGTTTCCCCGAAGCAGGCCGTAGTTGCTGAAGCAACCGCTGCTGCTGCCAAGGCTGCTCCGGCTGCCGAAGCTCCTGCTGCTGAGGAAGAGGTTGTTGAGACCGAAGCTGCAGAAACCGAAGCTGCTGAGGCTCCTGCCGCTGAAGCTGCTGAGACCGAAGCTGCTGAATCCGAAGAGGCCCCGGCCGACGAGGACAAGAAGTAAATTTCAGTAGACTTGAGTCTATGAACGAACAAAAACCCGCTGCCCCCGTTTTGGAGGGCGGCGGGTTTTTGCGTATCCGGATGGATCTCTCGTACGACGGCGGTCCCTTCAGCGGCTGGGCCGTGCAACCAGGGCTCGTGACCGTCCAGGGGTCGCTTGAGGAAGCGCTTGCTCTTTTGGTGCGCCGACCGGTCCGGGTGACGGTTGCGGGACGGACCGACGCGGGTGTCCACGCCCGTGGCCAGGTGGTTCACGTCGACTTCACGTCAGACGAATGGTCCGGCCTGACGCGGGGACACGACGTCGACCCCTCTGTTTCGCTGTTGCGGCGGCTGCGCGGCGCGTTGAGCCGCGTTCTCGGTGACCTCACCGGTGCCATCGAAGTGCACGACGCCGGTCCGGCGCCCTTGGGTTTCGATGCCCGGTTCTCTGCGTTGTGGCGCCGTTACAGTTACCGGATTGCCGATGGCCCCGGGCACTGGGACCCCGTGCTACGTGGGATTACGTTGTGGCACAAAGCTTCCTTGGACGTCTCGTTGATGAATGAGGGCGCCTCGTTGTTGCTCGGGTTGCAGGACTTCCGTTCCTACTGCAAACCCCGTGAGGGTGCCACCACCATACGTGAGCTCCAGCAGTTCTCGTTTTCCCGGGGAGCGGACGGGATCATCGTCGCAACCGTGCAGGCGGACGCTTTCTGCCACAACATGGTTCGTTCCCTGGTGGGCTCCACCTTGCGGGTAGGGGAGGGGCTGGAACCGCCTGCCTGGCTGCATGAGCGTTTGTTGGCACGTGCCCGGGATCCGAAGTCTTTGTTGGCGGCCCCGCATCCCTTGGTGCTGGAGGAAGTAGCTTATCCGTCCGATGATGAGCTGCTGGCCCGGGCTGAACTGACGCGGGCGCGGCGGGAGTAACTCGGCGCTCAGGCGCAGGTGAGGTTGCCTTTGAGGACTTTGCCGGTCCAGGCGTTGGAGGTGCCGGGAACCTTGTAATAGCCGCGGATCTCGTAGGACCACGTGCCGATGACCTCATAGCCGGAGGTGTACGTCTTGCCGGCAGCCTTGCTGAGGTCACCGGTAAACTCAAGGTTTCCGGAGCGGTCGAAGATCTTGACCTCGTGGTAATTGGCGTTGGCCACCGCGCTGAAGGAATTCACTGTCACGGTTGCCCGGATGCCGAAGGTGCAGCTCATGGTGACGTTTGCACTGGCCGGGGCTGCGATGTTTGCTGCTGAGAACTGTGGAGCGGCCTGTTCGCTGTCCTTGAAGGATGCCAGAGCTGCGGTGGGTGCTGCGAGAAGTCCAATGACGACGACGGCGACGGCCATCAAGGTCCGGAGAAGGCGGTTGAACGTAAGCATCTGCAGTCTCCTTGTCCTGATGGCGGCCGGTCTCTTGGGTATTCTCGCCGGGTCTGATCGGGCTGGGGTAAAGAATCCGATCAGCCCCGGCGAAGCTCTTTGCGCAGCGCCTACTTGATGGTTTCGGTGCGTTGGGTGCCGGTGAAGGAGAAGGCGATGGTGGAGGTGGCGCCTTGGAAGGTGTTGTCCGCGGTGGTGGGGAACGCGGTGGTGACCTTGAGGTTGTCGGTCTTGGCCGAGGTCAGGGAGGTCAGGTTGTTCAGGACCTTGTTCGCGCCGATCAC